>NZ_JBQENS010000030.1:0-91148 GCF_052044465.1 Pseudomonas sp. 22490
CAATGTCATCAACCTAAGCTGCAGCCCTGCCCAAGGCAAGCCCCCCGAAGCAGCCAGCCGCCATGGCCGTCGGGCGATGACCAGGCCTCTGCCGCTCAATCAGGCGGTCTAGCTGGGCTGGCGGTGATGTGATCATCGTCTGTTCCGGCTGTCTAGGCGAGATTTCTCGTCCTCCGGACGAGCCTATGCCGACCGCTTGTGGCCAGCTTTTTTTGCACGGAGGTTGGGCGGTGGTGTTTCTTCAGCGCGTCGGTTTGTAGCCCTCACAACCTCGGCTGGCTGCGCGTTTGCGTTGGCGCGCAAAGCTACGGCCTGAGCGTACGGCACTGAGGCTTTTAGCCATCAAGGCCAGCACATTGCTCAGCCCCTGAGCACAGTGCCGCACCAGCAGCTCGACCAGGGTATTTTTGAGCCGTGACACGCCTTGGGTGAAGTTGACTTTCCATCGCAGCTTGCGACCTTTGTGGCGCTGTTCGATGACCGGCTGTAGCAGGTGCTGCATCAACAGCGCCAGGTTCTTCAACAGTTGAGCGGCATGAAAGTCCTGCTTTACAGCGGTCACGCTGCGGCCGCTGAAGTTGTCCAGCGTCAGGGTTTGTTTGAGGCGACGGAAGTCGGTTTCGATGCCCCAGCGGCGGTGGTAAAGCTCGGCAAACACCTCAGCGGGAAAGGCTTCTCGATCCAGCAGCGAGGTCAGCAATACTTCGCTTTCGCCGTTGGCCAACTCGACCCGGATCAGTCTCAGCTCGATCTGGCTGGCAGGATCAACGCCAGCCTCGGAGCAGAACAGACGTGCTTCAGGATGGTTGGCCACGAAAAGCTGTGTGTCTTCAACTTGGCCAGAGTGTAGAAACGCTTTGACCTGGGCGTTATAGCCACAGGGCAGGCGCATCAGAAAGTGCCGCTGTTGCTGCGCGAACAGCGCGAATAACCAGTGCCCAGGGTAACCACGGTCAAACAGCGTCAGGCTGTCAGCCGGCAGGTGCTCAAGGTGCAGATGGGCACAGTCGCGCTCACCGACTGTCAGGGGCACGATCAGGCTATGCAAGGTTTGACCGTCAGCGACTTCGTAGAGTGTGGACAAGCGAGCCATGGGAAAGCCAGAGTGACTGCCAAAGAAGGTCGCCATGGTCGACTCCAGGGGTAAATGCACGGTCGAGCCATCCACCGCGAGCACCCTCAGCCCACGCCACTTCTGACGCAGCCCGAAGCAGTCAATTTGTTGCTGCAGGAGGCGATTGAGACTTTCAAATACCTCGGGGTTGAGCTTTTTGCGCGCTTTGCAGAAGGCCTGCGCAGTGACCATTTGCGTCTCAGTCGACGCCTGATTGAGTACGCGATAGAACTGATCGAGTTCGGTTTGCAGGGCCGTGCGCGGCTGATTGAGCAGGAACAGGACGAGGTTCTTGAAGGTGAGCTGGCGTCGGCGGGTAAAGTCTTGAGGATTCTGGCGGTGGGCGGCGATGAAGGCGGGACAATCGAGCGGGCTGGTTATTTTTTGTACAATTTTCAAGCCAGGGTTTGGCTGGCGGTGTCAAGCGATGCGGTATAGGTAGTCAAAAGGGCTTCTCCCATGCACTGATTTGAGCGCTAATTATATGATATTTATGGATAATTTCCAAAGTTGATGACATTGGGGTTAGACCCTGCCTTTTCACCGGCGGTCATGATGTCCGTGTGCTCTCAATCCGAAAGAGAGCAACCGACCGCATACCTTTTGGTTCAAGCCTGTCAGCATCTTTGGCTTGTTATTCGTAACGATGTTTAATAGCAGTTCACTTGCGTTGGTCATACCACCCAGCCTAGCGCCGTATCCGCATTGATGCTTGCAGATAACGCCTTGCCTCACGGCATCAGCGCAGCCCGAGGGCCCAGCTACATTGTCCCGGCAGCTTCACACAAGACCGTTACCAGTCCTGCATGTGCCGGTAGGCTACTGATGACGGAACACCAGGTTCCTCCGCGGAGTTTCCTCCGTTGGAACAATTACTTAAGCGACTTCACGTCGCACGCGGATGACGAACTCCCCGTCGTACTTGCCTTCGGGATACTGCTCCAATTCCGGGTCTTTCACGGCAAATTCGCCGATGGGCGTGGTCAAACGACCGACCGTGAACGGGCCGTTCTTGCCGCGGATGGTTCGCAACGTGAGCTGGCCCGGGACGACGATGGGTAGGACTGATCTTGTGGCTTCCGAGGTGGCTACCATGATGGTTCTCCTTGGGAATAGGAAAAAGGCAAGGCCCCGTGAGGGGCCATGCAGGATCAGAACGAAGCAGCCAATGCCGGCTCCTGCTCCTCGACTTCACCTGCGGGCTCGCGCTCGGCGGGCTCGACAGGCTGGTCGGCAGCGGTGTCGGCGGCAACCTCGGCTTCGGGCGCGGGTGCGTCCTCGGCCTGCGGCGCCTCGGCTTGCGCCTGGCTCGTCGGATAGACCTGGGTGCCGTCGATCTTGATCAGACCGATGTGGACCAGCGTCGATTCCAGGCTCGCTCCCGGTTCCCCGGCGCGCTCGCCCTTGGTGCGGATGTACGGATCGATCTTCATGTCGTTCAGACGGAAGGCGATCAGCACCTTGCGGTCCCCTTCGATGGCCTGCACGCACCGGCGAACCAGGTGCTCGGCCTCGGGGGTGGCGACGATGGTGTCGAAGTACCGATATTCCGGTTCATCGACAGGTCCGCTCAGGGCGGCGATGGTGCATGACAGGAAGGGGTCGCCATTCTTGGGGGTGACGTCCTTCACTCGGCTGAGGTAGCCGATGCCGCGGGTGATCAGTTCGTGCTGCTTGATCGAAGCCAGTTCGGCCCGGTCAAGCGGCTCGGCCTTGAGCAGCCGTGCCTTGAGGGACGCGCCGGCCTGGCCCTTCTTTTCACCCTTGTCGCGGATGTACGGATCACCGCGCAGATCGCCAGTGCGGAAGCGCACCAGCGGACGCTGCTTGGGATCGTCGACGCCGATGTAGCGTTCGACCAGCTTCTTGGCCTCGGCACCCGAGACCTTGACGTCGAAGTAGCGGTAGGTCGGGTCCTTGGCGGGACCGACCAGCGCGGCGATGGTGCAAGCCAGGAACGGCTGCGCACGGCGGCCGCCCCGGACGGGAACCTCGCGGGCACGCTGGATGTAGCCGATGCCGGAGGTGTGGAGGTCGAAATACGATTTCTCGTTGGACGTGTTGCTCATGGTGAATCTCCATAGGGATGAAGCGGAGACACACCGGCCCCACGCATGCGGGGAAAGGTGCGTAACCCCGCGGTGGGTTGATAAGGCGAAAGCATCCGCCACCAGAGACTGGTGGCCGCTCGCAAATGGATGCGGTGCGAGCTGGCTCGGTCACGCAGTAGGTACTGCGCGGCAACCTCGAAGACCGATGGTTGCCTGGCATGTCGCTGACAACGTCAGCAGGCATGGGGTCAGCATGGCTGGGGCTCGCGCGCGCGGCAGCAATCAATCGGCATCCGGGGGCATCCCTATTCGTCAGTCGCCGCAGAAGCAGGCGATCGGCTCTTCGGCGGTGTCGAACAGATCGCCCTGATCGGCGGCGAAGCGCGCCAGGTCGGCATAGCTCGGGCCATCGGCGCGGAACCGGGCACCGCTGGGCTTGCTGGCGAGGTTCAGCGACTCCATGCGCACCCACCAGATGGCCGCCTCGGGCCGGGCTTTGATGAGCGCCAGGCGCTGCCCACGCGGCTTCAGGAAACACAGGTCGCAGTTCCCTTCGAGCGTGCGCCCGTTTACCGTCAGCAGGTCGAGGTTGAACGGCTGAGCCTGCCAGAAGGCGTCCACGTCGCGCACGGTGACGCCGGCGTCCGCCAGCGGCATGCACATGGTCTCGCGGGTCGATTCGGTGGAATGGCCGCGCGCGCGAATCTTGGCGACGCGGCGCTGCTCGTCGGCGCGAATGCCGATCATCTGGTCCCAGTCCGTCCACCCCAGATGCCGCAGGTAGCGGTGCATCGGGCGGATCTTCAGGCTGGTCGTGCAGCCGCGCGCGACGGGATTAGGTAGGTACTGGCGCTTGCGGATCAGCGCCTCGAACGGCTCGCCCTGGCGGCTGGCCCGATCGAAGTCCACCAGCGTGAAGCCTGGCTCCGTGGGCAGGTATTCCAGCCAGCGTATCGGCACCTGCCAGTGCTCGGCGCAGTCGCGCACAAAGCGCAAGGTCGCCTCCATCTCCTTGCCGGTGTTGGCGAAGCAGACCAGAGTGTCGGCAGGCAGGCCGCCATTGGCCTGCAACACGCGCCAGAGCATGTAGGCGCTGGTGCGCCCGCCCGAGAAGCTGATGCAGGTCGGCTGTGTGATCTTGAACGGGTCGTGCATGCGGTCGTCTCCGAGGGCATGTCGGCGGGCATGCCGACGGGGCGGGCCATGGCGGCCGGAGACGAACGCGCACAAGCGGCAATGACCGCGGTGCGGAGAAAAGGAAGCCCCCGTGACGGGGGCTGTGAGGGACGGTGGTAGCCGTGCTACACCACTGGCACCACCTCCAGCGACAGTTGCGTGGGGGTGGCGGACAGCATCAGATCGTCCGTGCCGTGCAGGATGCGTGCGAAGACGCCTTCCTTCGGGTCGAAGAACTCGCCGAAGTCGTCGCCGCCCAGCTCGGCGCGTGCCAGTTCCCACCAGTCATCGAACGGTCGGTATCCGGGTTGCAGCCGACGGCGTAGGCCAGCAGCTTCACGCGGCCATCGGGGCGGCGCTCTCCGCGCTCGGCGAGGAAGTACACGCCCTGGTCCTTGGCGAGGACGACGCGGCATTGGTTGGCGACGGCCTCGGCCAGCACCGGCCGCAGATCGGTGCCTTTGAATCGCAGTGCCATGGTTGAAATCTCCTGTGGGGATGAAGAAAAAAAGGCCCTCCACCCGAACGGATGGAAGGCCTGTGGGGGCAAGTCGCCGGCAGGCTGCGAACTCAGCCGTAGTGCTGCTGGGCTTCGTGCCAGGGAACGAAGCGCGCATCCCCACCCGTTGAGATCGGAAGCTGCAAGCTCCCGGTCTCTTGCGTCGAGAAGCGCGTCGCCTGGTCGAACTGGACCCAGCCGAACTCGTTGGACCAGAAGCCGGCGCTGTCGCTGATGGCGGACTCGTTGGGCGAATACACCACCCAGCACTCGCTCGCCTCGAACATCACGCCGGCACCGCCTGGCGTCGCCGGGAAGCCTTGGCATCGATCACGCTCACGTCGATCCGGCCAGTTTCCGTCGTCGATGAGTCTCTCCAGTACTTCGCCGAGCATGTCGAAATAGACCTCGTCATGCCGATCGACAAGTTCGCCATCCCGATGCAGTTCCACCACGTAGGTGTCGCCGCCGCGGTCGTAGAGGATCGTCACCTGGCCCTCGAACTTCGCGGTCGAGACCGTGAAGCCGATCGCCGGGGGTGTCTCGATGATCTTGGACGGCTTCGGATCGACCCAGGTGAAGTCGCGGGCGCTCGCATCGACCAGCATGTGGGTGATGCGCCGGAACCCGTCGGGCGCCGGCATTTCCTCCAACTGCTGGATGAGCTGGCCCAGTTCCATGCACTGCGGCTCGGGGATGGGCAGCTTGGCCGGCGCGGAGCCGAGGATGTGCCTGGTGATGGTGTAGGGAACACCGTCTGCGGTCTTCTCGGTGATCACTTCCGGGGTGTCCGCGCGCAGGCCGTCGAAACGGCGCCGTGCGTAGGGCTGGACATGTACCTTGGCGCCCTCGCTGGGAACGGTGGTGACCAGGTTGGGATCGAGCACCGCAAACTCGCTGGGCTTGAGCTTGACGACGATGGCGTCGTCGTTGGCCGCGACCACTTTGCCGTCGAAGGGCTGGGGATCGATGGCGAAGCCCAGCGTCGAGGACTGCGGCTGATCATCGAAAAAGCGGTACTTGATCGACCGCAAGTTGCGGGGCACATGGCCTGCGACAAGCGAAGGCATCATGGATTTGATGAGAGAACGGTCCATGGGAATCTCCTTGAGGAAGAACAAGGGATTCCCCGCCCGCAAGGGAGAGGTCCCTTGTGGGTGGATGGACGCGGAGCGTCCGTGGGAAGAAACGACCAGCGCGGTTTCCCGTGCTTGCAGCCTCGAAGGTCTTGGCTGCCTGGGCATGTGTCGGCTGCGCCGACGAACATGGGGGCAAGGATGGTTTAGGGATGCGTGGCCCGCCCGCAGGAAACCGCACCGCGCCACACCCGCTTTCCTGTGCTACGGGATTGGGTAGGGTGAGGGGTTACCCCCTCAGCCCTCCCACACCACCGTACGTGCGGTTCCGCATACGGCGGTTCAGTTGATACGCTGGAGGCGATCCACGGTGTCGCGGATCGAGACCAGCCCCATGGCCGTGAAGTAGGCGTTAGGCAACGCCTGTTGAAGGTGAGATGCCCCGGCGTTCCACCATGGGCCGCGACCATTGCCGCTGGATTTCCAGGCCCGTTGCGGGTCCAGCCCCAGCGCAATCATGCGGCGTTGGCGTGTACGCCCAGTTTTCCACTGCCGCCAGAGCAGACAGCGAAGACGACGACGCACCCAGCCATCCAGATCCTGCATGCGCCGCCGCTGCACGGTTAGGCGGAAGTAGTTCGCCCATCCGCGTAGCAGCGGGTTCAGCCTCTGGATAACCTTCACCAAGGACTGACCGCGCCCTTGCCGCATCACGTCACGCACGCGCTCCATGAGCCGCCCGATACTTTCCGGGGCGACGTACAGGCTGACGCTTGCGTGGCGTTCGGCTACCCGATATCCCAGGAACTTACGGCTTCCCGGTCGAGCAACCGCGCTCTTAGACGCGTTCACCTTTAGCCTCAAGACCTTCTCGAGATAGGTCCTGATGCCTGCCATGACCCGGTGTCCCGCCCGCTCGCTGCCGACGTAAATGTTGCAATCGTCAGCGTAGCGACAGAACGCCAGGCCCCGCTTCTCCAGTTTCCGATCCAGATCCGTCAGCAGTACGTTCGACAACAACGGCGACAGCGGGCCGCCTTGGGGCGCCCCTTCCGTACGGGACTGTTCCACCCCGCCCGCCATCACCCCCGCTTCCAGGAAGCGACGGATCAGCTTGAGGGTCGTCCTGTCCTGTACCTGGCGCGCCACCCGCGCCATCAGCACGTCGTGGTTGACCCGATCGAAGAATTTCTCCAGATCGATATCAACCACCCAGCGCCGTCCGGCTTGGACATGGCGTTGCGCCTGCCGTACTGCGTCGAGCGCGCTGCGCCCCGGCCGGAACCCGAAGCTACTGGCCGAGAAGGTCGGCTCGTAGATCGGCTGGAGAACTTGATGTAACGCCTGCTGGATCAGACGATCCACCACCGTTGGCACGCCTAGACTACGTACCCCGCCACTTGGCTTGGGGATGTCCACCCGGCGCACCGCTTGCGGCATATACGTCCCCGCCAGCAGCGCCTGCTTCACGCTGGGCCAGTGCATCTTGAGCCAAGCTCCGAGCTCCTGGACGGTCAGACCATCAACCCCGGCCGATCCGCCATTGCGCTTGACCCGTCGATACGCCAGCCTCATGTTGCTGCGCTCTACGACCCGCTCCAGGAGCGAGCCGCTCTCCGATTTCGTTTGCCCAGTTGTCGCCGCGCCAGCTTCAGCACCACGAGACCTTCCCCCCGGCTTCCGGCCGGTACTGGGTTCCGTGGCCCCTGTCACCAGGGCTTCTGCTTCATCAACCAGCGTCGAGATCATCTGTCCTACTCTCGGTATCCTCTGTTCGGGCCTTCGTTCGGGGTACTCATCGGCTCACCGCCTTCGCCTCGAACTACTATGCCCTCTGCTGACTTCTGGTCACGCATCCCTTGCCTTGCGGCTCCGGTAGCTGGAATATGCCCCAGCACGTGACCAGATCTCCCCGGGTATTGCGCACCCACCTTCGCGCTTATGCCTGTCGGATCTACGTAGCAACGCCAGTACAAGTTTCGGGCTTTGACGATTTCGGCCGCCTTACCCAGTCACTACGCCTCGTATCCGCTTCCTGTGCGTCAGGCCAGCGCTTTGCCATCCGGCTTCCTTCAGACCCGCGGTCGCCCACGGAACCCTTGCCTTCGGCTAACTCTTCCCCTTGTCGGGCGAGTAGAGGACTTGCACCTCCAAGTGAGTGCGCCCTGCCGGGCGCACCAAAAAAAAGCCCCTCGGAAGGGGCTTGGGGTCAGGCTTCGTACACGAAGTAATGCTCGCGCTGACGCGGGAAGAAAACGTGCTTCCACGTGTCGCCGCTGGTGTTGCCACCATCGAACACGACCATTTCGTAGTCGTCGATGTCGGTGTCCACCAGGTCGGCGCTGGCGATATGGCGCATGTGCAGCGTGCCACGCATGCGCTCGAATACCAGGATCTGGCCGATGGCGTCGTCCTGGCCCATAGCGTTGACGCAGGCCCCGAGCTGATGCTCGAAGTCGCTTACGGGCAAGATGAGGTCGGGGAACATGAGGGTGCTCCTATGAAATTGGACCGGCCCGGCTCCTGGCGAGGAGTCGGGCTGGCATGGGGAGAACGAAGAGGAAAGACGGCGCGTATCGAGGCTGCTAGGACTCGACCAGCGGCAGGCCCAGCAGCACGGGAGCGTCGGCGTCGAGGATCAGGATACGCACATCGGCCTGGCCAGCCAGTTCAAGGATGTTCGCCAGATCGTCCGGCATGCCCTTGTTCCGGTGCTCCTGCCGAAGCTGTTCGGCGCTGATGCCCTCGGCGTGCTCCAGGTTCTGGTCCGTCCAGGGCGTGGAGATCAGCTTGACGCCGATCGCGGGGCTGTACGGAACCCGGAACGCGATGAACAGGAAGGCCTCCGGCGTGGCAAGGTCTGCCAGGTTGGCGAGGTACTGGCCGGTCTCCTGGCTGATGTGTGCGGTGCTGATTTCCCAGCAACGGCTGTAATAGCCGGTCTCGAAACTCAGGCGCTGCACGACTTCCCGCGCGGCTTCGGCCGAATAGGTGTCACCGATGTGGACCGGACGACCGTCAAAGTCGTCGCCATGGACGGCATAGACAACGGCACCGGTCACACCTTCGCCGCTGACGCCTTCACCGGCATCGCATTCGGCTAGTACCTCGGCGCTCACAGGTTCGGGGCTATTGCTGACCACGGCGAAATCGCTGGTGACGATGCAGGAGGAGGAAATCAGCGCCTCGTCGGAGAGGTGCTGCTGACTGGCATGGATGGGCCGCCAGACATGCGGACTTCCATCCTCGTAGCTGATGGACAGCGTGCGGACGATTTTCAGATTCCAGTAGCCGCGAAGAAAAGGGTTAGGTTTCTGGGACATGGGAACTCTCCAGATTGAATAATGGAGCCAATTCCCGGAACCGGGAATTGGACCCGGTGGGAGGTCCGGCGCCTGTCGGCGTCGGTGATGGAGTGGCGCTGGTGCTATTCGCCGAAGTCGGTCGGGTCGCCCAATGCCTTGAGTACGTCGATCAGGCCGCAGTTGGCCAGCACATACAGGTGGTTGTAGTCCTCGCCCGACGGCGGCTGTTCGGCCGTGTTGAGCGTGGCGTCGAGGTCGAGGATGTCCTGTCGCACGCTCCGCGCGATCGCCAGCGGATCGGGTCCGTCATCGACGACAGGCTCGTCCAGTGCGGCGAGGACTGCGCGTGGCGACACGGAATCCGCCAGCGCCTCGTGGACGGTAGGTGATTCGCCGCGACAGACGGCTTCGGCTTCGGAGTCGCCGATGGGAAAGCGCGTGATCTCGTCGTCGTCGGCGCCCTCGGTGTCGTAGTCCACCACCACGAACGGCGGCAGCGACAGGTGGGCCGGCCAATCCTGGACGAGGATTGCCTGGACCAGACCGCCTTCGAGAACGACGGCGAAAGATGGATTTCGGGGCATGGGTCACTCCTTGGGAAAAAAGGGAGGGACACCGCCCCGAAGGGACGGATGTCCCTCGTTGGGATCGAAGAAAGTCGCGGAGGTCCGCCGGGATCGGCTTACCAGCCTGCGTAGTTGAGGACCAGGGCGGCGATGACCTGGCGCCGTTCGAGGTCGAGGCCGCCCAGATCGGACAGTCCCTCGAAGCCGCAGCGCTTGAGCATCGCGGCACCCTCGCGGGCGTTGTAGAAGCTCACCATCGCGGAGAGGAACATCCGCTGCCCGCCGCTCAGGACGCCGAGAGCGTCGTTGAGCCGCAGCAGGTTGGGACGCAGATCCCACTTGCTCTTGGCCTGGTTCAGGCCTTCACGGGTGCCGTCGCCGAACCACTCGGGGCCAGCGATCTCGGCGCCGCGCTTCCATGCCTCGAAAAAGGCCTGGGGCGCGGCAGCGAAATGCTGTTCTTCCCGCATGATCTGATCGACGACTTCCCGCGGCAGTAGCTGGTTCATGACGTGATTCCTCCAGTTGGATCAGGGAATGGCGAGCTGGGACCAGCCGCCTCTTTCGAGGGCACGTTGAGCCGCGGCATAGCTGCGGAAGTACTCGTGGGATTCCCGCGAAACTGGGCCTTCGGTATCGCGCGTGCCGATGTAGTGACCGGCGGCGCTTTGCAGGACTTCGAGCGGCAGGAACTTGCCGCAGTAGGTCGAGGCTAATTGGCCGAAAGAGGCTTGCTGGGACATGGACGGGCTCCTTGGAAAAGCGGGGCCTCGTCCCTCACGGGATGGCAGCTCCCGCACGCGGTTGATAAAAAGCATCGACGTCACGGGGACGCGCGTCCGCAGACTTGATGCGATGCGGACTGGTGGGCAACGCGGGAGAGACCCGCGGCAGCCTGAAACCCGGGCTGCTGGCATGTGCTGACGAATCAGCGAACATGCGGGCAGCTTCGTGCGCGAGCCGTGCCGCGTCAGTTGGAAAACGGCATCCGGCCCAGCCCCGATTGATGGCCGCCGGAAAAAAAGAAACCCCGCATCGAGTGCGGGGCTGTCAGGAGGGTGTGTCGGCGCTGGGTCAGTCGGGCTTGTCGCCCAGGACATGCTGCTTCCACAGGTCGAATGCCTGCTCGGGAGGAAGTTCGGCGAGGATGACGATGGGCTGGGCCTGCCGGGCACGCAGAGAAGCGAAGTACGCCTTGCGGTCGGCGATGGCCTTGAGCTTGATGCCCTTGATGAACATCAATTTGCCATCCTTGATGAACAGCACTTTGTTGCCGATGTCGCGGTTGAACGCGGCTCGCACCTTGCGCTCGGCGTGCATGGCGTCGGACAGTTCATCGACCAGGAAGTCGAGCGTCATGTCGATGTAGTGAGGGTCTTCACCCTCCTGACCGAGGTCGAGCGGCGCAGGTGGCAGGCTCTTGGCGAAGGCTTCGGCCTGCGCCAACTGCGCAGCCTTGCCGTTGAGTGCGTGGAGGAATGTCGAGCCGCCGTGGCCATCGTTGCGGGCCTCGGCGATGGGAGTGCCGTCGAACACGACGGTGGCGCTGAAGCACAGCGTTTCCTCGCTGGCGAAGTCGGCCACCTTGAGGTTCTTTAGCGTGATGCGGTCTTGCTGGGTGATGTTGTCCATGGAAAGTCCTGAAATCGACCGGGTGGCGACACGCCCCTGATGGGATGTGGCGACCATCCCGTGGGTTGGAGAAAGGAGGCATCGGTGCCCCGGTGGGCAGCGTTCGCCGGTGAGATGCCGAGGCGAACTGGCGGGTGGCGTGGGGGGAACCCACGGCAGCCTGGCCACCCTGGCTGCGGGCATGGGCGCTGCGTCGGCAGCGACACATGCGAGGGAGCATCGGCGCTGCGCTGGCGTGCGTCATCCGGCAATCTGGATTCGTCGCCACCGGATTGCCGCGCCCCAAGAAAAAAAGCTCCCCGGAGGGAGCTGAAAGGGAGGATCACTGCACGCTCGCGAGCTTGCCCTCGGCGTCGAAGCTCAGGCACACGGCGGCACCCGCGAGCTTGGGCTGCTGGGTGTATCGCCAGGACCTGGGCAGCAGTTCCTCGATGGCGCGGGCGGGCGAATCCGAGCAGCCGACCGCGATGAACGTGGCGATGGTCTGCGCATCCGCATCCTCGCGACCTTGGTCGTAGCGGTCATCGAAGATGTAGTCGGACAAGAGCCTGGTGACGTCTCCCGCATGAGGCGTCACGTAGAGCCTGCCATGCCTGCGGATGGCAGCCACCGCATACTCGCGGGTGTCTCCGCCAAAGCTGGCGGACAAGGTTCCGACCAAGGTGACACCGATGATGTCGCCGTTGAATGGCAGGCTGTCATCCACGTGCAGCACTTCGCCGTGGTGGATGCCGACCTGATCCGGGTCTGCGTAGTGCAGCAAGTCGCGCAGCCAGTGGTCACCATCGAGGCGGTGCTCCTCCAGCAGAAAAGCCTGTCTGGCCGCCAGATAGACCTCGGCGGTCGGCACATCATCATCGTCTTCGGCGTCGATGGACCAGACACCGACCTCTTGGAGCGCTTCCCGAGCGACAACGCCCTCGGCGTGATGGCGATCCCAGTGCCTGGCCCAGTGGCTGCGAAAGCCTGGCGGCTCATGGGTCCAGTCGCGGAACCAACTGCGCGGCGCGAAGGGAATGCTGCTGAGCAGATCAGCGTTCGATGAGGACAGGCACGTGGATGCGTACAGCATCACGAACTCGGCACCGGACAGTCGCTCCTTGGCTTCGATCAACGCCTGACGGAAGGCCTGCGCGACCGCAGCCTGGATGCGCTTGCCGTCCTCTTCCTCGTGGAGCAGATGCTGGCGATCCGGCGGGCGGGCGATCATGTCATCGCGCAGCACCACGATCTGGTGCCGTTGCGAAGAGGGCCATCTTCCGATGGGAAGCCCTTGGAGGTAGCAGCGGTACTGTGACTGCGCTCCTTCCAGGTCGATGAGAACCCGGCCGACGTCCGTGTCCCGCCAGGCCAGAGCTGGCCGGGACAGCGGGCGCTCGACCTCCGCGCCGTTCAATGTCACGCGGACGGGGAAGGCTTCGCACAGCCGCACCAGTTGCTGCGCGACCCACTGGGACAGTGTCGGGCCCTTGTAGGGAGGCTCGACACCGCACAAGCGGATCTCGGTGCCGACGCGCGCTGGCGCGGCGATGACGTCGATGTCCTCGCCGTTGATGATCGCGGCGGTGGTGGCGCGAAAGGCCATGTCCAGCGAATGCACGCGCAGGCTGCGCGCGAAGTACAGCGTGGAGAGGATGCCGATGCCGAAGGGGTTTTCCCGGGCCTTCAGTTCCTCGTTCCAGCCGGATTCGGCGATGCAGATGAGGGTCTGGAGGTTGGCGATACCTTCGCCGTCGTCGCTGACGGTGAGTGTGTCGCCTTCGGTGGTGATGTGGATGTGGCGGGCCTTTGCGCGCCGGGCGTTCTGTAGCAGCTCGCCCAGCATTGAGGCTTGGGTGAACGCATGGCGAAAAGTTTCGATCAGGCGGTTCTGGTTCGTCTGTAGACGGATGGTGCTCATGGCATGGTTCCTTGGATGAGGTGGTGCACCGGTCAGGCGCGGGGATGAAGCGGCGCACGCCGAAGCCCGCCGCGATGGCGTGCTGGGCGGCAATGGCCGGTCTAAGGGAAATGGGCGGATGGCCCGTTGGAGAAGCAGCACCAACGCCCGGGGCGGGCGCGTGTCCGCGGCACGGTGCGATGCGGACAAGGAGGTCGGCGCGGGAGAATCCGCGGCGCAGCCTGAAAGACCGTGGCTGCTGGCAATGCCGATGCTTCGGCTATGCAGGAATGAGAGTGGCGTCAACCGCCGCTGTCGTCGTGCATCAATCCGAATCGGTTGAACCCGTCTTGTGCAGGCACTGCACCAGCCGCTGGCCCAGCCATGCCATGCACGAGACGGCCATGGAGTTGCCGATCGCCTTGTAGCGCGGGGCGTCCGCTGCGGGCTTGCCGCGGTACGGGATCAGCGTGTAGTCGTCGGGCATGCCTTGCAGCCGCTCACACTCCACGGGCATCAGCCGCCGCACCCGCCAGTGCGACCAGTCGCCGGGGCCGGGGTCGTTCCAGTCGTAGCGGAAATGCGCCTCGAAGTCGGGGGCCAGCACATGGGGCTTGTCCGCGCCGCCGCCGCTGGTGCGCAGTGCGGCCGCTACACTGCCGCCCAACTCGAAGGCCAGTCCCTTGGCGCGACCACGCAGCGCGACACTGAGCACCATGGGCCGGCCCTGGCCCGGCTTGCCGCCGCCCGTGGAAAGCGTTCCGGCGAGCTGGCCGTGACCGGATTCGAGCCGCAGTTCACCACGGGAGTTTTGCGCGAAAGCGACGGCTGGCACCACACCCGCATTCGCGTGGCTGTTGCGGTGCCCACCAGCGCGCAGCGTCGGCGCCTGGTTCGCCATCGCATCCGCACCGCTGCCCTGGGCGGTGAAGGCGATGATTGGAACACCCTTGCCGGTGCCGTCTTCGCTGCTGCCCTTGCCGCCGTTTGCGGTGCTGAGCGTGTGGGTGATGTTGCCTGCGATGGACTGCGCGAGGAAAGTTTCGACCTCGAAGTCGTTCTTCGGACCAGGCGCGGCGGTCAGGCAAGCGGCCACGTCGATGGGACCGGCCGTATTGCCCCCCCCAAACCCGAAAGTCATGGTGACCGGACCATAGGGCTGCTTCAATCCGGCGTAGCCGCCTGCTGCTGCAGCGCCATGTCCAGCAGTGCGGGAAGCGTCTTGCCACGGCGAGCAGCCCGGCGAAGAATCCCCGTGCAGGCCTGCGCGCTCAAAAAGTACTTCTGCGGGATCGAGGTCATTTCCACCACTTGCCACAAGAAACACGCGCTTGCGGCGTTGGGCGACACCGAAATATTGCGCGTCGAGCACGCGCCACGCGATGCGGCGGCAGGGTCCAGACACATAACCAGCGTGCGCCCACCGATCCCCTGGCGGCTGGAGCGCACGGCTTTCTCCGGCCAATGCGCCGAGGAAATGACCGAAGGCATTGCTGCGGTCGTTGAGGACGCCCGGGACGTTTTCCCAGACGAGCGTTGCCGCCGGGCGGCGGTCTTGGCGGCGGGTTTGGTCGATGGCATTGGCAAGCTCCACATAGGCAAGGGTCAAGGCACCGCGCGGGTCATCCAGCCCACGGCGCGCACCGGCCACGCTGAACGACTGGCACGGCGTGCCGCCGACCAGGATGTCGGGCGCTGGCACGGTGCCGGCGCGCACCTGGCGGGCGATCGCGGTCATGTCGCCCAGGTTGGGCACGCGGGGATAGCGGTGGGCGAGCACGGCGCTCGGGAACGGCTCGATTTCGGCGAACCACGCGGCTTCGAGGCCGAGGGGTTGCCAGGCGAGGCTCACGGCCTCGATGCCGCTGCACACGCTGCCGTACAGCAGTGGCGCGGCCTGGGGCGCACCGCGTGGGGTGCGAGGTTGCGGGTTCATGTCGGGTCTCCTGTTCGTGTGGCCCTGGACCGTGTGGTCGGGCCGGACGTTGATCGGCAGGAGAAAGGCGCCGAAGGCCGTGTGGCCTCCGGCTCGGGAGGACGGAACCACCCGTGGGCTGTTGCAGGCCCGGTCGTCGCTAGAACCGTCTGCTGTCAGCAATCGCACCCGGCGCATGTCGTGGTTGGCGCCGGCATCTTCTGGCGCACATCCGCGCACAAAAGGAGCCCAGTTTTTCGCCGTTGGGCACGGCATCGAATACCGCTGACCGCAAAGGGTCTCCGGGTGGCTCGCAGGCTGGCAAGCCATCGGGGGACCCTTCGCAGAGGCGGAAAAATGCAGATCAGCAGAACGCGCCAGGAAAACCCGGACATGGTTCGTGGAGAAGCTGCCTTCAGGTCCCGCAGCCGGGGACGGCTGGGCGGGACGCGCACACGGACAGGAGAAGGCGTTGCGCGCTGGGCGTCCCGCAGGGCATGCGGGACATGGGCCACGCCTTTGAGGACGGGCGTGGCTCTCGGGGAGCGGGGTCGGTCAGGATGCTTTGCGGCCGCTACTGCGCGGGCGCGAGGCACCGCGCTTGGACGCGCCGGTTTCGACCGGCAGCGTGCCTTTGCAGTCGGGGTAGCGACTGCACGACCAGAAGGGGCCAGTCTTGCCGGTGCGCTGGCGAGTCGGTGCGCCGCACTGCGGGCAAGTGGGTCCCTGGGGAACCTTGATGGACAGCGAGGTGCTGCCGTACTGCGCGATCAGCTGCGAAATCCATGCGGCCTGCTTGCCGATGAAGGTGTCCAGCGTAAGCTGTCCGGCCTCGATCATGTCGAGCGCCTGCTCCCACACGGCGGTGGTTCCGGGATCGGCAATCGCCGCGGGCACGGCGTCGATCAGCGTGAACGCCGCATCCGATGCGCGAATGGAGCGTCCTTTCTTCACGAGATAACCCCGCGTCAGCAGGCTGGTGATGATGTTGGCGCGCGTGGCTTCGGTGCCGATGCCTGTCGTGTCCTTCAACTTCTGTTTCAAGCGCGGATCGGTCACGAAGCGCGCCACGCCTTTCATCGACTTGACAAGTTCGCCCTGCGTGTAGGGCTTGGGCGGCATCGTCTTGAGCGCCTTGATCTCAACCTCGGCCACTTGGCATGCCAGGCCCTCGCGCAATGCGGGCAGCACCTGGCTGCGCGCCGTGGCTTCACCGTCCTCGTCCGCTTGCGGCTCGGCCAGCACCAGGCGCCAGCCCTTGACGACCACCTGCTTTCCGGTGGCCGCCACCTTCTGTTGGCCGCAGGACAGCTCGGCGACCGTGCGGTCGAACTCGTGGTGGGGGAGGAACTGCGCGAGGTAGTGCGCCCGGATGAACCGGTACACCGCCAGTTCCTTCTCGCTCATCGCAGAGAGGTTCGCGGGTTCGAGCGTCGGGATGATGCCGTGGTGCGCCGTGACCTTGCCGTCGTTCCAGGCGCGTGAGCGCTGGGAGCGGTCGAGCTGGCCCATGATGGGATGCAGCGAAGGGTCGGTCTTGAGCAAGCTGTCCAGGACCGTGGACACCTCGGCGAACATGCTTTCAGGCAGGTAGCCGGAATCCGAACGCGGGTACGTCGTGGCCTTGTGCGTCTCGTACAAGGCCTGCGCGATTTCAAGTGTCTCTTGAACATCCAGCCCAAGCTGCTTGGAACAGACCTCCTGAAGCGTTCCCAGGTCGAATAGCAGCGGCGGACCTTCGCGCACGCGCTCTGTCTCGACCGATACCACCTGGGCGCTGCCCGCAGTGCGGATCTGTTGCGCGGCCTGCTGGGCGACCGGCTGCTGCAGGCAGCGGCCGGCATCGTCGGTGCAGCCATCGGGCGGAACCCACTGCGCGCTGAAAACCTGTCCACCTGCGGACAGCGACACGTCGATGGCCCAGAACGGCACAGACTTGAAGGCCCCGATCTCGCGGTCGCGGTCCACGACGAGCTTGAGCGTCGGAGTCTGGACGCGCCCGACCGACAGCACGCCGTCGTAGCCTGCCTGCCGGCCCAGCACGGTGAACAACCGGCTGAGGTTCATGCCCACCAGCCAGTCGGCGCGCGAGCGCGCCAGCGCCGAGTAGTACATCGGCAGCGTGTCGGACGACGGCCGCAACTTGGCGAGCGCGGTGCGAATCGACGCATCGTTGAGCGCCGACAGCCATAGCCGCTCGATAGGGCCGCGGTAGCCGCACAGGTCGATGATCTCGCGGGCGATCAACTCGCCCTCGCGGTCGGCATCGGTGGCGATGACCAGATGGGTCGCCTTCGCCAGAAGCGCCTTGACGACCTTGAATTGCGTGGCGGTCTTCGGTTTGACCTCGACCCGCCACTGCTGGGGAACGATGGGCAACTGCTCCAGCGACCAGCGCTTGAGCGCCGCGTCATAGACCTCGGGGGCTGCCGCTTCTACGAGATGGCCGATGCACCAGGTGACGGTGACGCCGGAGCCGCTGAGACAGCCTTCACCGCGCTGCGTCGCGCCGAGAATCCGGCCAATGTCTTTGCCCTGGGAGGGCTTCTCGCACAAGAACAGCCGCATGTCCGTCCATCCGATTTCCGTGGTTGATTGAGTTGCTGGAATCGAGGATGCCGAGCACCACCAGGTACAGCAGCAAACAAGCCGCATGCGGTGGCGACCACTTTCACGGGATGGGATGGCGGGGTCGGGAGTGGCGTGCAGCCGGGAGCGTGGTGGCCGGGAGCCGCGATTTTTTGCGGGAGCGTGAAAGCCGGTGGACGTTGATGGAGCTATCCCCAGGGGATAGCTCGCGAGGACACAGGGCGACGAACGACTGCCGTCGCCCCATGCCGGGTCACTTCCTGCGCTTCGGCTCCTTCGGCGTGGTCGGGTCCTGGGAGGCCTGGGGTTTCGGCTGCGCCTCCTGCGCGGTCTCCTGCTGCCTGGGGCTGAGGGTCACGGACTCGATGCGGAACGGCAGGATGCCGACGCTGCGCGCGTTGATCTGCCAAGTCTCGCGCGGCTGATCCTCGTTGTCCGTCCAGGGTTCGCGCTCCATGCGGCCGACGACCAGCACGCGCATGCCCTTCTGGTAGAGGTCCTTCCAGTGCGCCGCGTCGCGGTGCCAGATTTCCACCGGTGCCCAGAAGCCGCCGCGATCCTCGAAGTCGCCGCCCTTGGTGGGGACGGGGTTGTCGAAATACACGTTCAGCCGCAGCAAGCGCCGCGGCTCGTCGTTGCCGTTGGGGAACTCCCGGTACTCAGGGGGCGAACCGATGTTGCCCTCGCCAGAAAAATGCGTGCTCATGTTGCAATCTCCGTGGTGGTTGAAATACCCGCACCTGGTCGGTGACGGGCGCGTGCTGGGTTGCCCGGCGCGATCACCGATCGAGCAGCGCGGGTGGCGTGGACTTGAGCCGGCGCAGGTAGGCGTCTTCCGCCTCGGTGGCCTTGCTGGCGCACTCCTGGGCCTGCCTGCCCAAGGTGTGCAACAGGCTGATCTGCATGTTGAGCGTGATGCGCTGAAACTCGATGGCGTACAGGTCGGCCAGCAGGTTGACGGGTGTGCTTGTGCTCGCCATCAGCTCCTGCCACAGGGCCACGCCCATGGCCGACCTGTCGTGCTTGCGCCAGCGCAGAAAGGTCGTACCTGCGCCAGTGGTCTGCTGGGCCAGCTCGATGGGGAGCAGGTGGAAGGGATGCCCGACGGCCTGTGGCAGCACCTGTCGCTGCGCCAAGCCAATCAACTCGTCGCGCATGGCGAAGCACTGGCTGGCCCAGGCCTCCAAGTCCCCTTTACCTTTAAAAGGCTTTAAAAGGCCTTTTTGAGAGCCTGCGTGTTCCAGCCGCATGAAGGCGGTCTGTTGCAGGGGGCGGAAGTAGCGGGTGTCGCGGTTCGGGTCGCTCATGCCTGCGCGTCCTCGCCCGCGGTGGCCTCGGGTGTCTCGGTGGTGGTGGCCTCGTCGCTGGGCGATGCGGCTGCGGCAGGACCGTCACCGCGCTGCTGCAGGCCACGGCGCACGATGGGCGGCGCGAACTTCGAGCGGCGCGTGCCTTCCAGCACGTCCTGCGGCAGTTCGCCGAATTTCTCCAGCGCCGCACGCGCTGCGGCGTTCTTCGCGGCGAAGTCGTCGCGGGTGCAGCCCGAGTAGCGGTACTGCTGGGCCAGCGAGAACAGGCTGCGCAGTGCATGTGCGCCTTCGTTGAGCCAGCGTTCGAGCGTCGAGCGATCGATCAGCGCGGTGTGGTGAGCGAGGATCAGCTTGCGGGCGATGTCGTCGTAATCGGCCAGCAGATACACGGCAGCAAAGCCCAACTGCGCATTGACGAACAGCGGCAGCTTGACGGGCTGCACGTTGAGGTTTTCTCCCAGGGTCAGTGCCGGCGGCACGCTCGCCAGGGCCTGGTCCACCTGCTCGCGCAGCGATTGCAGCGTGGCCTTGGTCTGGTCGAGCTTGTCTTCGATGCGCAGCATCCAGAAGTCGCTGTACGGGTCGTCCTGCTCCGAGCCGCGCCGCATCTTGTTCATCTGGGCGATGTAGCCGTTCAGGCCGACGATGCCCGGTCGCCCCTCGGCGGCGGCGCGGCCGTGCCAGATGCGCGAGGCGTGGTGCGTGTGCAGCGTCAGCGACATCGCGCTGCGCAAGGAGCCGAGATTCAGTTGCAAGGGTTCGTTGGTCGTTGCCATGGTGTCCGCTCGTTGTTGGAAAAGAGCGGCCAGCTTCGGCAGGAAGCGGAAGGCAGTCAGTCAACAAACCGAAACCCGCCAATCCCCGGTTCAGGGCGTGGCGGTCGAATGCGTCGCGAGCTATCCCCAGGGGATAGCTCCATGGAGCGCCAAGGAACGCTGCACGCCCGGCTCAGCCCGGATAAGGCCGCTCCCGCCGCAGGCGATCGGAGCCCGGCGTGCAGCGGTTCGACGTGTAGCCGTCAGTAGAACTATCCCCAGGGGATAGCTCTACTGGAAGCCACTGGCATCCACTTCACCGCCTTGCAGGCCCGCTCACTTGCTAGCGAGCAGGTTGCGCAGCCGCTCGATGTGCTGCCTGGCGACTTCTGGCGGCACCGGCTTGCCCTGCGGCTGGGATGTTGGCGGTGCCGGTGGTGGCCGCTCATTCGGCGGAGCGTGTGCCGATGGCGCGTCTTTCTTGGCCCAGGCGTTGAACTCGCCATGGATGGCCCGCTGGATGATGCCGAACAGATACCCCGCAGGATTGCGGATGCCATGGCTGCTGCATCGTGTAGCCCATTCGTCCAGCACGGCCTGCCTCAGCGCGGCATCGACCTGCTGCAATGCCACCCGCGCACCTGTCTGCTGCTCTGCCTTCAGTTCCGCGAAGCGTTTGGGCCATTGCAGGTCGCCCAGCGCGCGCGCCTGCGCCTGTGCCTGCGCGGTAGTACGTACTTCATTAATACGACTACTACGTACTGTACGGGCCTGCTTCGGATTCCGAAGAGAGGCGTCTGATGTGGGTTTCGACCCTGCTTCGGATTCCGAAGTGGGGTCATCAGGATTCCGAAGAAGGCTCGTCACCCCTTCTTCGGATTCGTGCGTGGCGTCCTCCTGTGGATAACTTTCGTGCGCCCCGACGCCCTGGCTGGCGAGGCGCTCGGCCAGGACTTGCAGCCTCGACGGCAGGGTGCGCCCGGCCAGCATCGGGTCTTCGCCGATTTCCTTGAGGGTGTGCAGGCCCACGATCTGCACGGCTTTGGCCGAATGGCCGAGCGCCTGGCTGACGAGTTGCAGGTAGTCCGGGTCGAGCTGCATCGCTTCAAAGGGGGTCAGCGGCTCGTCGTGCAGGACATAGAGGTTGCCGAGGATGCGGCCGGTCTTGGCGTCGCGCCGTCGCCGCACCAGGCTCAGCCATCGGGTCAGCCGCAGCAGCGTCAGGGCCCGCGCCACGGTTTCGTGCGAGGCCTGTCCAGCGCAGGGCATCGAGGCCAGCCAGGGCCGCAACTGCTCGTAGGTGGGGAATGCGGTCACGCCGTCGTCGTTGAGCATCAGCCGGAACACCTGCCAGGCGTTGCGCTCCAGCGGCGTCAGGCGGCGGTCGAGGAACAGCCGCCGCGGCACGGTCTCATGCCGGTTGCCGCTGAAGAGGAACGCATCGCCGGACGCTGCTGGTATCGCAGATGACAGCGCTGGTATGGGCGTGGGCAGGCTGGACTTGGGCGCAAGGTCTTTCAGCGCCGCGTCGAACAGGTCAGCGAGTGCGACGGGGCCATGGCGTGGTGTGGTGTCGTCCACAGCCATGGCTCAACCCAGTCCCTGATCGACCCACGACTTGATCGCGGCCCAGACCACCGACAGGGGCAGATCCATGCCTTCGGCGAGATCCATGGCCGCGTCGAGAATCGAGGTCTCGTCCTCCAGGTCCACATTCCTGCTGCTGGTGATGGCTTTCCAGCGCCGCCACAGTTCGACGTCCTGCTTCTCGTCCAGGACAGGGTGACGCCCCTTGCGCTTGGGCAGGCCCAGCACCTCACGGCGCAGGGCGACTTCCTGATGGGTCAGGCCATAGAAGCGGCTGACCATCTCCGTGCTGGCCCCCAGGCGCAACATGCGATCGACGGTCGCGATTTCCTTCTCCACGTCCTGCGCCTGCGCGAGCAGACGCCGGAGCACCTCGCGGTTCACGGACACGGAACACCACGAGACATTGGCGTTGGCAAGCACGCTCACCATGGCGGGATGCTTGAGCGCATCCAGCTCGGCCTCGCTGAAGCCCATCGCCTTGCAGCGGCGCAGTTGGCCGTTGCGCAGGTCGTAGAGCGCCTGGGCGATGACGGCTTGATTGAGCGGATGCGGTGCGGACATGCTGGTCTCCTTCCTTCACGCCCCAGGGCCTGCGGCACCGGATTCCAGGTCCAGCAGGCGCCGGGCCAAACGCAGCAATCGGAACAGCTTGACCAGCGCGGTGTCGCTCAATCGCCGGTTCGCATCGCCTTGGCCGTGCAGCAGCGCCGGCAGCTCGGCGGCAAGCTGCCGGCTGTCCAGATCGGCATCGGTGAAGCTCTGACCAGCCAGGCTCGCCAGCAATGCCAGCACGGCGCGGCCCTGTGGTGATGGGGGCTGCGCGCTGGCATGGCATGCGAAGCCCACACCGTCCGCGCGGTCCTCGATGCACTGATCGAGGCCTGCCTCGCCGGCGATCTCCCGTGCGAACTGCGCGATGTGGATGCGCAGGCGATCGGGCGTGTCCAGCCCCGCGTCGATGTGCCAGACGTCGGAAATCGGGTAGAGACCGCCTGCCTGGACGGGAATGGACTGCAAGACATTGGCCGAGAAATCGGGCAGCGCATCCCCCAGCTCGTCGGCGACCATCCGCTGAATGGATTGCAACCGCTCCGTCGTCGGTGCAGGCGAAACGATGTGCCCCTGCAGCAGATCGCCAGGAGCAGCCACGGGGCTTCCTGCGAGCGAGCCGTTCGTCCCCGAGCCGCCCTCGCGTTCGCGCGCCCCATTCGTAGCCGTCGGCGTTGGGGCCGATGGGGCTGGTGCCGCAGGCGGGCGTGCCATGGTGCCAGGCTCAGGCAGCGCGGGCGGTGCCGTTGGTGGGGTCGGGTCGCTGACCAGGGCGCGATGGCGGCTTTCGGATTCAGTGAGGTCAAGCGCCAGTACGTCGTAGTCGATGCCGAGCAGTTCGGACATCTGGCCGATCAGCTCGTCCTGTACGCGCTGGGGGGCGAACTCGTCGGCCTGCGTATCGAACTGCGACAGCACCTCCTGAAAGAAGTCATCGAAGTCCTGCACCAGCGTGCGGCCCTTGGCGTAGCGCTCCCACGCGAGCATGCAGGCCTTGCGCATGACCGACAGGCGTTCGACCTGGTGGCGGCCGAGCCCGCCATAGAGCACGGTCGGGATCGCCGGCAGGAGGTAGCGCACCGCGTCGTTCATCCGGCTGATGTGCGATTGCTGGACCGGGAAGCCATCGGCGGCCAGGCGGCGGGCCAGTTCGGACTGGCTCAGGGCGGCGCCGCTTTCCTGCTCGTAGAACTCGCGCGCCTTCTCGACGCCGAGGGCGCGCTCGATGAACGTCAGGCCCCCGCGCAATTCGTTCTCGGCCAGGTGGCCGGTCAGCATCACGACTTCGCCGCGGCTGGGCCACGGCCGGAACAGGCACGATATGCGGAAGAACCGCTCGTCCTTGGTCTCCGACCACAGTTCGCGCAGGATCGCCAGGCGTGTGTTGCCGCCGTTGCGGATGATGTAGTGCTCCTCGCCCGGGCGCCGGGTGATCGCCGGCGCCGCGTCCAGGCCGCGCTCGCGGATGGACGACTTGATGTCCTCGTAGGCCGGGTTGCGCTTCTTCCTAGGATCGTGGTCGTAGGGGCGCAACTGGTCCAGGGTCACGACCATGGGCGTGTCGGCGATCGGGTCGCTCAAGGCCGAGGTGGACGGGCCGCTGCGCTCGAACCCGGCCGCGAGCAGCTTGCCGGCCATCTGCTGGGAGGTCATTTCAGCCATTGCGGCCTCCCTGCGCTCGGGACCGGGCCTCGCGCTCGGCGCGGCGGATCTGCGCGCGGGCGTTGAGCGCCGCCCGGTGGTCGCTGGCCGTCGAACTGGTGTAGATCGCGGCGCAGCCTGCCTTGGTGAATTTGAGGTGGCCGCCTGGCGTGCGCTTGACGTGCCAGCCCTCTCCGACGGCGAACTCGATCAGGGCGCGCAGCCGCTTGTGGCCTCGGGCCAGTTCATGTGCGTTCGCCACGGGGCCTCCCGGTATCAAGAGGAAATGGCGGGCGGCCGGACACCGTGGTAAATCGGTGCTGCCATTGCGGGAACAGTTCGCCAGCGAGGCCGCGCATGGTGTCGAGCGCGGCGGGGGCGACTCTGCCCGGTGGCTGGCGGTACTCGACCCGATGCACCGGCAGGCCGCGCGTCGCGGCGCGCGGATAGGCTTCGATGGCCGGCACGTCGGTGGCCAGCACGCGGATGCCGGTGTGGTCCTGGAACAGGTCGCGCAGGGCCTGCTGGATCAGCCGGGCGTTCGCCGACACCGGGTGGACCCGGTTGATGAGCAGATGCAGCGGCGGCGGCTCGATGCCCAGGTGCCGGTACGGCGCGATGTCCTCCAGCAACTGCATGGTGCCGCGCCGCAGCTCTCGGGCGGCGAGAATTTCCGGGGTCACGGGTGACAGCGCGAGATCGGAGGCGAGCACTGCCATCTCCAGCGTCACCGAGCGCGCGCCCTGGGTGTCGATCAGCACCAGGTCGTAGAGGGGAGCCAGTGCCGGCAGCAGGTGCCGTAGTCGCAGGCGTCCGTCCGGCGCATGCAGCAACAAGGTGTTCAGCTCGCCCCGGTGGTCGTTGGACAGCACCAGATCCAGGCCTGTGATGATCGTGCGGGACACGAGCTGGCCGAGGTCGCGCTCGTTGAAGGCCAGCAACTCATAGATGCCGCCGGGCGCGCGCTGGAGCAACTCGTAGTAGGACGACAACGTGGGCTGCACGTCGAGATCCAGCAGCAGCACGCGCAGCCCTGCATCTGCAGCGAGCCCCCCTAGATTGGCGGCCGTGGTGGTCTTGCCCACGCCACCTTTCGTTGAAATGATGGATACGACCTGCATGGCGTTCTCCGTGTGAGGATGAAAAGTCCGCTGGAGAACGGGTCAGGCCCGGTTGTTGACGCGCTCGGCGATCCACTGATCGATTTCGATGGAGTCCCAGCCGACGGCGCGCACGCCCAGGCGCAGCGCCTGCGGGAATTGGCGCTTCCTCATCAGGTTGTAGATGTGGGCGCGTTTGAAGCCGGACTTCGCTTCGACTTCTTCCAGCCGCAGGATGCGGCGCTCGTTCGGTGGCAGTACAGGTGTTTGCGACATGGCGGTCACTCCTGAACGCTTAGTGGCGTTTGTTGGCGTGACCTCTATTCAATAGACACGGCTGCGGAAAGACATTGCAAATGCAATATCCGTGACTGCACATACAAGCTAGAAGACCTCAGAGGGTGGCGCTATGCAGCCGGCGCCTGGCTGTGGCGAACTTGCCGTTCAATGTCCGCTCAGCGATCCCCATGACACCACTGTGATGGGCAACCATTGCGCTGACGACGGCCTCCTGCGTCTTGAAGCTGGAGTACGGCGTGCCCGAAGGCGACTGGCCGAGCATCAGCTCCAGCATGCCCCCGATGATGTTCAGATAAGTGGCTTCGGCCCGATCACTGATCGGGCACTGCGAGCATGCCGGAATGACTGTGGATTGCTTGAGCAGCGCGTCGTGCTTGTCTTGCAACTCGCGGAGTTGGCGCTTGGATTGCTCCAAGGCGGACTTCAGGGCGAGCCGTTCGACCAGCATGGCTTGCCCCGTTTCCAGCGTGATGAAGGGATGGGCGATGCGCTCGCTACGGCAGAAGAGAAAGCCGGGTCGCTGCTCGGGGTAGTGCTGACGCATCCAGCGCTTCAAGTCGATATGGCGAACCGTAAGGTCAGGGCAGTCGATCAGTGCGATGTCGCGTACCGTGATGCCGTTCTGCCCGAAGGGCAGTTCCCCATTGAGGATGCCGTCGTATATGCGGTCCGTGTACAGCCGCAGTTCGCCCCAGCGCGGGCAGTCCAGCGACTGTGGCAGATTCCTTGGCGACGAAATCGAGGCAAGGATCACCTGCTCGTATCGCAGCAGACCGGCCCAGCGGATGGAGGCTTCGATCGGGCGGTAGAACACCTTTGATGTGGGTGCATCATTCTTGCTCTCGTGCATGCTTGGTCTCCTTCCAGGAGAAGAACTACATGGCCGACTCCTTTGCCGCCGACCTCATGGTCGGCCTGGTACCTGTGCAGGAAGCGAGTTCCGAGGCCAGCTTCGTCATGGGGCTTGAGTACTTCTCACCAGGTCGCGCTACTGGTAGCCGTCGTGTGCCCGATGTGCAAAAATCCATCGATCGCTGGATGGTCGAGCAGTAGAAAGCGGGCTCGACAGCGACGCCACGCTATCAGGGTCGTAAGAAGTTGCGGCCCCTGCAAATCCGTTTAGGTATGACCTGATATGCCAGCGGTTTCACGAGGCACCAGGGGGGGCGGTAATCGCCGTCCGGCGTCCAGCCGGACGTAGCGAACCCACGCCTGTCATGCTTGTCCCAGCATCCTGATATATCGACAAAGAATCGTGCGCCGACACGCTGCGGCAAGGGCATGCGTTATTTCGGCGTGATTTGCACAGATGGGCGCTGCAATGTGCGATGCGTGCCGCTTCTTGACATTGACAGCACCCGAACTGCAGCCGGCACCGGAAGCATCGGCCTGGTCCTTATCGTCGTGGGACGCGGGAGCAGAGGACGACGCGTAGGCTGCTAGTTCGAGGCCGTCGCCAATGACGCTGTACCGAACGTGGCTCTGGTTTGCCGGGTGCAGGTCTGTGGATGTCAGTGGAACTCTTTGGACGATCTTCTTGCCGGGGACGAAAAACAAGGCTACAATTGAGGCCTTCGCTGACCACCTCGGCGAAGGAAGAGCTTGGGAATCAACGACTTACTGCTCTAGTAAACGTCTCGTTTCCCGCTCCAAATATAGATCTATAGAGTTCCAATGAAGTCTGTAGATCATTGAGAAAGGGCCTTCGGGCCCTTTTTTCGTTCCGCCTCCAAGTCCCGTACCCGTTCGTGGAACGTCCGCGCCGAGGGGCGGTTCTCCTTGCCGCTTTCCCGGCGACCGGGGCCGTACGTTTCGCGAAGCCCTTCGTCTCGCCAGCGAGGCGGCTTGCCGCAAGATGCTGCCTCGGCACATCAGAAGTGTGGCTGTCGCACTCCAGGGGGGCTCGATTCATTGCACCTTGGACCGCCTTCGTGCGCCTGTTGCTTTGGCTGCCACGTTCGACCGAGCCGTCCCAAGGCCAGCGCTTCGACGACCACTGAGAAGGTCGGCGAAGGTTGCCTCTGACTTGGGTGATAGAGGTAATAGCCCGGGAATGGATCGCACCAGCCTTCCAGCACGCTACCAGGTTGCCCTCGGCGATGTGCGGCTCGAACTGGGCTTTCGAGTGCAGGCATGCCACGGCCAGGGCGCACGTCATCGCAAGCGGCTTCATCGATCTAGCCGGCGACGCGAAAGAGTCGAGGGTTTTCGCGAGCCGGGCATAAGGCGGCTGCCAGAGCGAGTGTCGACAGGCGTGGGTTCCTGGGAAAAGTATCCATCTACCTGCTAACATGGCGGCATCGTTGCCGATGTATCCGCAGGCTCCGGGTCGCGGATGCGCTGCTTTCTGTCCGGCCGGAGAACTTTGCCATCGTAGACTCGACATGCTGACAAGGTCGTTGCTGTCCGCGGTCTTTTGCCTGTTGCTGATCGCTCTGCAGCCGCTGCCCGTCGAAGCCGAATCCATCCTGCCGGATGGGCGTACGACGACAACGATGCGTCCCTGGCTCGATAAACGAGCCAGGCAGTGGCTGGATGCACGGGAGCCGCTGACGGTAGGCGTGGTTTCCCCCGACTATCCGCCGTTGTCCATCTTCTACGCAGGCTCCTACAAGGGCTTCACGGCCGATTACCTGGCCCTGGTGTTCGAGCGGCCGTTGCGCGTCAGGGACTTTCCGTCGCGGCAGGCGGCAATCGACGCGTTGTCGCAAGGGGAGATCGACCTGCTTGGCGTCGGTAGCGAGGTCGAGGCCCGACAACACGGCTTGCTGGCATCCGCTGCGTATCTTTCCGACCGGCCGGTACTGGTGTCTTCCAGCGGTGCCCCGTTCGATTCGCAGGCGGAGTCCTGGCTGGCCACGGTCAAGGGCTATCTTCCCGCCGAACGTATCAAGGCTGCCTATCCGCACAGCAGGATCATCTGGTTCGACTCTCCGCAGCTTGCCCTGGAAGCGCTGAGCATGGGGGATGTCGATGGCGTGCTGGGGGACGCAGTTTCCACGCACTACCTCATCCAGACCCATTACCTGCTGAACTTGCGCATCGAGAACTTCGCACCCATCGACAGCCAGGGTTTCCGTTTCCTGCTCCGGCCAGGTGACGAACCTCTGCTCGCGCTCATCGATCGCGCCCTGCCGCATATTAGCGGGCGCTACGGCGACGAACTGTTGCGCAGCTGGAGCGCCGGGCGGCGCCTGCGCTTCGACGAGCCCCGGGTGACGCTGTCGCCGGCGGAGCAGCGTTGGCTCTCCGCGCACCCGGTCGTGCCGGTGGTGATCAACCATTCCCTTGGCGCGCTCGGGCAACTGGATAACGAGGGGAGGCTGAGTGGTATCGGGCGTGACTATCTGGACCTGATCGGCAAGCGCAGTGGCCTGCAGTTTTCCTTCACTGGAGCACGCAACTTCGTCGAGACGAAAAGCCGACTGGATGCGGGGGAGGCATTGGTTACGCCGACCATGCCTTCGTCGGAGCGCTTCGATTCCGGCCTCGAAGTGCTGACGCCCTATCTACGCAGCACCACGGTGCTGATGGGCGCCCGCCAGGGTGGCCGGGATGAAAGGGTGGGGCGTGTCCATGGCCTCGCGGACCTGGCGGGCAAGCGATTGGCGACGACGATTGGCTACTTTCTCAACGACTTCATTCGACGCGAGCACCCGGAGATCAAGCTCCAGGTCTATCCGACCTTCCTCGCCGCCATGCGCAGCGTAGACGCCGGCCAGAGCGAGGCCGCCATCAGCAGCGACTATACCGGTCGCTATCTGTCCGCCCAGCATTTCGACAACCGGATCCAGGTCGTCGGTATCCTCGATGACCTCTCCATCCCGATCAGCATCGGCGTGGCGAGGAACCAGCCGGAGCTGCAGGGCATCCTGGAGAAGGCGCAGCTGGCGATCGCTCCGGAAGAAGTGGCGGAAATCCTCCACCGCTGGGAGCCTCGCTTCGCCAAGGGAGGGGCGGACTTCTGGCGCGATCACCGGAGCAAGATTCTGCAGATCGGCGGATTGTTCGGCGTACTGATTTCCATCTCCCTCATCTGGGGTTTCTACCTGATGCGCCAGGTGCGCAAGACCCGCCAGGCAGAAGAGCAAGCCGACGCTGCCAACCGTGCCAAGAGCGTGTTTCTTTCGACGATGAGTCACGAGATCCGCACGCCATTGAATGCGGTCATCGGCCTGCAGGAACTGGTGCTGAAAAAGGGCGAGAAGGGCGTGTTGGACCTAGATTCGCTGAGCATTGCCCAGGAGGCCGCCCAGGGGTTGCTGCTTCTGCTGGGCAATATTCTCGATTTGTCGCGGATCGAATCCGGTCGGTTCGATTCAGCTCCCGAACCAGTGCTTCCTGGCGAGTTGATCAGAGGAATCCTGCCGTTGGTTGGTGGGCTGACGCGGCAGAAGAATCTTTCCCTGGCACTGGAACTCGACGGGGATCTCGAGCACTGGGTGCTGGTGGATCCCCTGCATTTCAAGCAGGTGTTGTTCAACCTGCTGGGCAATGCCATCAAGTTCACCGAGCGCGGAGGGGTAACGGTGCGGGCGGTGGGGCGGCGCGAGGCGGAGAGGCTTCATTTGCTGCTCGAGGTAAGCGACACCGGCCTCGGTATTTCGGAGGAGGACCAGGCCAGGCTGTTCCGGCCATTCTCGCAGGTCGGCTCTCCTGCGCTTGGCCAGGCGTCCGGCAGCGGCCTGGGACTGTACATCAGCCGACGCCTGGTACACCTGATGGGCGGCCAGATCAGCCTGCGCAGCGAACTGGGCAACGGCTCCTGCTTCTCGGTCGAGTTCGATCTTCCGCTGACCGAGCCTCCGCCCAGCGAGTCCAGCGAAGCGCGTTCCGGAGTTGCCGAGGTCGAGGAGCAGAAAGAGGCAAGGGCGCTCTCGATCTTGCTTGCGGAAGACCATCCGTTCAATCGGCTGACCCTGACCATGCAATTGGAAAGCCTTGGGCACCGGGTGACCTCCACGGAAGATGGCGAGGAAGCATTCGAACGTTGGCAGGGCGAAGACTTCGATGTCGTGATTACCGACGGCATGATGCCGCGGATGGATGGCTACGAGCTGGCGCGACGTATCCGGTCGCAAGAGGCCCTTGGCGGTCGGCGTCGCTGCTTGGTGATAGCGCTTACCGCCAGCGCCGAGAAGGATGCGCTGGAGCGCTGCCTGGCTGCCGGCATGGACCGGGTCCTGTTCAAGCCGACTACGCTCGATGAGCTCGCTCGGGCGCTGAACGGGGGAGAGCCGCTCATGCCTACGAGCGTCGATTCGAAATGAAAGTGCCCGACTGGTTGCCGTTTTGCGTGCCGCGAGCGGATGTATCGGGTAATCTCTCGCAGAAATGAACCAGCACTAGTGAAGCGAACGATGGGTTTTGAACAACTTGCCGAGCTGAGAGACCGTCTGCGCGCACAGGCGGCGCAGGCGAAACCGGCTCAAACCAAAAGCTCCGCGGGACGCGCGAAGAAACGTGAAGCCGTCGAGCCGGGAGTCGAGGCTATCTGGAGGCTGCAACGGCATTTTCCGCTGGCGTTTCCGAAAAGTCCCGCGGCCAAGGTTCCGCTCAAGCAGGGCATTCTCCAGGATGCGCAGCAGCACCTCGAACTACTGGGAATCACCGCCGAACAACTGAAACAGGCCATCGCCACCTGGTGCCAGGGCAGCCGCTACTGGAGTTGTATGGTGGAAGATGCGCCGCGACTGGATCTGCAAGGCCAGGTTGCCGGCAAGGTAACCGCCGAGCAGGCGGTGTATGCGCGGCGGCAGGCGTCTCGCCGGCAGCGCGAGCAGATGCGCGAGAAGCGCGCCAAGCGTGCACAGGCGGGTGGCGAAGCGCCGGCCGCCACGGAGGCGCCGACGCCTGAAGCGCCCGCAACCGAAGCGAGCCCCGAGGCGAACTGATCGCCGGGGCAGGGCGCGTCGGATCCTGGCGCGCTCCTCGGTTGCCGGTCGCTGCGGGCCCATTTCGCGGACGTCTGGGCCCGTTTCTCCCGGCTTGTGCTACGCAATAGCCTGATCTGCAAAGTTTTTTTCGTGGAGCGCTTGCCAAGCTCGGCGAATCCGTCCATAATTGCGTCCATTCCAGCGATGGGTGAGCTAAAAATCTTTTGAAATCAAAGGGTTATAAGTTCAAAATCGCGCCAGGAAAGAAATTTCAGCGATATGCCAAACGCATGTCGCTTCGCTCAAAGGCTGAGTAGCAGAGTGGTTATGCACCGGATTGCAAATCCGTGAACGCCGGTTCGATTCCGACCTCAGCCTCCAACAGGAAAGCCCCGTAGCTCAACGAGTTACGGGGCTTTTTTCTTTCCTGTCCGGTATTGCTGAAGCAAGTTCCTTGGGGTGCCCCTATAACACTTTCATACTTTTACGGCCTCGCAACAGCCTCCCTCTCCCGATAAGCCGCTCCGTAATTACTACTTTCCCGGAGTGTCCGAGGAGTACCCCAGCACCTGTCACGTTTTCGGCCGTTGCCTGCAATCCAGCCCCGCGCGCGGCTTCTATCTGGACGCAAGATCCGGTCTGGGTCGGTCATCGGCTGGTCGTCATCGAACATGACCAGCCGAGCCGGTCTGTCCTGCCGCCTGCCTTCCGGGCCTCTATCGATCAACCGTTGTGGCGACCGCGAGCGGAAGGCGCTCGGCGGAGGGCCCGTTTCATCTTGCCTTGCGTTTCAAGGAAACCGGCAGGCCCCAGGTCAGGTCTTCCATGCCTGCTTCGCCGAGTATCTCGGTTTTCATCGGCTGGATGCGCGCGAGCACCTGGCGGCCCGTTTCATCCAGCCTTGGCTGCTCGCGATCGATGAACCTTTTCGTCAGCTCCATGGGCGCTGGCCTCATGAAGACCTGGATATCCTGCAAGGCGCACTTGATGTTTTGCGTGTCCACGGCCTTGCAGGTCTTCCTGTCATAGCTCACGGCCGGGGTCTTCAAGTGGAACCGATCGCTGAGCAGGATCTGCCCAGGCTGAATGGTGAAGGACAGCGGGGCATAGGCGTCGGGTATCTGCGCTTGCAGCTTGATGGAGGGAACATCCTCGATCTTCGTGCCTTCGGCCCAACCGGCATCCGAGACCATTTCCCGCTGGCTGTATTGCTGCTCGGTCCAGCCCACGCATTGGCCGGAGGCCATGTGCACGGCGCTGCAGACATTCTGTGTGTAGGTTTTGTCTGCATAGGAGGCGTCGCGCCAGTAGTTCTCCTTCACGAACCGGCGATACAGCACGGCGGACAGGTTCACCGAACCAAGTGGGCTGGCAGCCGGCTGCCCCTTTGGCGCCTTGATCTGGGCAAGGGTGCTGTCGATCTTGTAGTCGATCCCTCCGGACAGCAGGTAGGTTCCCGGCGGGACGATGTTGACCTCGAGGAAGTCCCACAGATAGACGGCTTCCTTGATCTTCTCCAGGTCGTTGTTGGCAAAGGCCTGCATGTAGGCGATCCCGGGCACGTCCTTGTTCTTGAATATGACCCGATGCGAGTAGCTGGAGAGGTCCGTCACGCTCTTGTTGGGCATGAGTGCCGGTACCAGCACCACGGACATGCCTTCGCGGGTAGCCTCATCGATCATGTTCAGGAGCTGGTTGGTGGGGTTCTGCTGGGAGCCGCCGAGTCCGGCGTTGCCTAGGGAGGCGCAGGCTGACAACAGGCTTGCCGGGAGCAGGATCGCGAAGGGGCTCAGACGCCGAGCGATGGTTTTCATGAGATATCCTTATCTATACGGGCCAATGACTTAAGGCGAGTGCGGGAAGAATCCTAATCTACTCCTTGCGGATTCCCAAGGAGCGTTCGTCCCGCGCGTAGGAAGGAGCGTTTGAGTCGAGCGCGTCACAGCCTGTTGCTGCAATCCTGGGTACTCACATGCGTTCGAATGCTGGCGAGCCAGTGCGTACTGCGTTGGTGATGGCTCGCTGCGGGTAGAGTTCGTGCCGGTCATCGAGGGCTGGCTGCGTGGGGGCGCAATGAAGACGCGCATCCCAGCTCTTCTGGCGATTCGTGAGTGCGGATCAAATCTGTTTTACCGCCGTACGACTTTTTCCGTTCCCTGCGCCTATCTAACCTGCCGCTCTCTTCAACCCGGGATCGGCAGGCATCTCCGCTGCGGTTCCAGCATGTACGGAACACCATGAAAAACATTCTCCTGCTCAACGGCGGAAAGCGTTTCGCCCATTCCGACGGTCGCCTCAACCAGACCCTGCACGAAACCGCCCTGGCCCATCTGGACCGCCGTGGCTTCGACCTGCGCCAGACCTTCATCGACGGTGGCTATGACATCCCGACGGAGGTGGACAAGTTCCTCTGGGCCGACGTGGTGATCTACCAGATGCCCGGCTGGTGGATGGGCGCCCCGTGGACAGTGAAGCGCTACATCGACGAAGTCTTCACGGCCGGACACGGCAGCCTCTATGCCAACGACGGTCGTACCCGCTCCGACAGCACGCAGAAATATGGCAGCGGCGGTCTGGTGCAGGGCAAGCGCTACATGATCTCGGCGACCTGGAATGCACCACGGCAGGCGTTCGACGATCCGAGCGACTTCTTCGAAGGAAAAGGCGTGGATGCGGTGTATTTCCCCTTCCACAAGGCCAACCAGTTCCTCGGCATGTCCGGCCTGCCGACGTTCCTCGCGGTGGATGTGATGAAGCGCCCGGACGTCCCGGCTACCGTCGCTGCCTACCAGGCGCACCTGGACAGGGTGTTCGGGCGCGCCGGCTGAGTTCGACGGCGGGCCTCGTGTCGCTTCGCTGGATGGAGTGGCGGGTCGAAATCCAGGCTCTCGGGACGAGGCCTAATGGTCACGGATCCGCTATCCGGGCTTTTCTCGGCCACGACCCGCGAGTGATCCGAAATTCGATTTTTCCATCGATCCGTCGAATTAGATTTCATCGGGGACGGGCAGGAAAGGATGCTTTGCACGAATATTCGAATGGGCGCATCGTAAAATGAGCGCGCTTTCGACCGTGTCGAAGCCACCCCCGACAACGTTGCCGGCAGGTCGCTCATCGACTTCCGACGCCTGCCGCCGAATTCAGGAGATTCACATGTGTCCTTGCCCTCACTCCCAGGCCCAGGGAGAAACGGACGGAGAGGCTGAGTGGCATAACGCCGCCCTGGACTTCACCCATGCGATGAGCTACGGCGATTACCTGAAGCTGGACAAGGTCCTGGACGCCCAGTTCCCGCTTTCGCCCGACCACAACGAAATGCTGTTCATCATCCAGCACCAGACCTCGGAGCTATGGATGAAGCTGATGCTCCACGAACTGCGAGCCGCCCGGGAGCACGTCAAGTCAGGCAAGCTCGGTCCGGCGCTGAAAATGCTCGCCAGGGTCTCGCGGATCTTCGACCAGCTGGTACACGCCTGGGCGGTGCTGGCGACCATGACGCCGACCGAGTACAACACCATCCGCCCGTACCTGGGCCAGTCTTCCGGTTTCCAGTCCTACCAGTACCGCGAGATCGAATTCATCCTCGGCAACAAGAACGCCACCCTGCTCAAGCCCCATGCTCACCGTGCCGAGCTGCTGGCGGCCCTGGAGCAGGCCCTGCATACGCCGTCGCTATACGACGAAGCGATCCGCCTGATGGCCGCCCAGGGGTTGCCGGTAAGCCAGGAGCGGCTCGCCCGGGACGCGGCGGCCGGCACCTGTTACGAGGCCTCGGTGGAGGCGGCGTGGCGACAGGTCTACCAGGCGCCGGAACGCTACTGGGACCTGTATCAGCTGGCGGAGAAACTGATCGACCTGGAGGACTCGTTCCGCCAGTGGCGCTTCCGTCACGTGACCACGGTGGAGCGCATCATCGGTTTCAAACCCGGCACGGGCGGAACCGAGGGAGTGGGGTATCTGCGCAGCATGCTCGATACCATCCTCTTCCCCGAACTGTGGCGGCTCCGTTCCAACCTGTAGTACCGGATGAGGCGCAGCATCCGCCTGCGCCTCAGTCGTTGCCGGCGCCTCCCGCCGCCCACTCTTGCCGCAAAAGCCCCATGAGAACGACATTCCAGCGTTCCCGGCCGACCCGGGTGGCGGAGCGGCGCAAGCCTTCTTCGCGGAACCCCGCGCGTCGATAGAGATGACGGGCGGCAGCGTTCCAGTCGTACACGTTCAATTCAACGCGCTCGATGTCGGCGTCGGCGAAGGCCTCGGCGAGCAGCGCCTCCAGCATCGGCAGCCCCAGGCCCTGGCCGCGCGCGCTTGGCGCCAGGGCTATGCGAGCCAGGCGGACGACGCCGTTGCGGCGGTCGAACAGCAACTGGCAATGGCCGATGACCTGGTCATCCCGGCAAGCGCTCCAGAGCAGGCGCAGCGGCGGTCGCCGGCGGCTTTCCGCGAGGTCTTCATGCATCTGCTCGAGGCTCAGCGGATGCCGCAGGGCGGGGCCGGCCCATTGCACCAGCTCCTTTTCCGTGGCGAACCAGCGTTGCAGGATTGGGAAGTGTTCCAGCTGGAACGGGACGAGTTGCAGGTCCTGGACGGAACCCGTGCCGGGTGTGGGCATGCGGAGTGCCTCGCTCAGGTCATCGGGGGGAGCCGGCGTTTAACCGGGGACTTCTTGACGATGGCGGTGTTGGTTTCCGCGTAGCCGTTGATCCTGTCCAGCAGCGTGTCGAGCTGTTCCATCGAACGAACCTGGAGGCGGGCGATGAAGCAGTCGTCACCGGTGACCTTGTCGCACTCGGTGAACTCGGCGATGTCCTGGATCTGTCGCTCGACCTCGTGCAGCCTGCCGGGCAGGGGGCGGATGCGCACGATCGCCTGGAACTGGTAGCCGAAACAGCGGGGGTCGACATCCAGGGTGTAGCCGCGGATCACGCCACGTTCTTCCAGCTTGCGCAGGCGTTCGGCGACGCTCGGGGCCGATAGCCCGCTGACCTGGGCGAGAGCCTTGAGGGACAGTCGCGAGTCAGCCATGAGGGCGTTGATCAGGCGTTGGTCGATGTCGTCGGTCATGTCGGCCTCGAAAGTTTTTTTTCAAAATAGCCCTGATAAAAAAGGTCGTCACGGGTTTTTGCCTGAGTAATGCGATGGAGGGCTGGAAGACGACTTTGGATAATCATAGGCCTGTCTTGCGGGAGAGCGCCCATGAACGATCCGATCCGTCGCGGTACGCTGGAAATGACTTCGGCCATGCTGATCTGCGGCACCATTGGCTGGCTGGTGCTGCTCTCCGGGCAGCCCGTGCTGGACGTGGTGTTCTGGCGCTGCGTATTCGGTTTCGCCACGCTGCTGGTCGCCTGTGCCGCGCTGGGCTTCCTGCGCCGCGGCAGCCTGGGGCGCGAGGCGTTCCTGCTGGCGCTCCTCAGCGGGGTGTTCATCGTCGGCAACTGGGTGTTGCTGTTCGCATCCTACTCACGGGCTTCGATCGCCATCGGTACCGCGGTCTACAACGTCCAGCCGTTCATGCTGGTGGGGCTAGGCGCGGCGTTTCTCGGCGAGAAGGTCACGGCGCGCAAGCTGGGCTGGCTGGGGCTTTCGTTCGCCGGCATGCTGGCGATCGTCAACGCCCACGGCGACAGCGACGCCCCGCGCGGGGACTACCTGTTCGGTATCCTCCTGGCGCTCGCTGCCGCGCTGCTGTATGCCTTTGCCGCGCTGATCGTGAAGCGCCTGCAAGGCACGCCGCCGCATCTTATCGCCTTGATCCAGGTGGGCACCGGCGTGCTGATGCTCGCACCGCTGGCGAACCTTGCCGAACTGCCCCGGCACGTTGCTCCCTGGGCCAGCCTGGCGACCCTGGGAATCGTCCATACCGGGCTGATGTACGTACTGCTCTACGGCGCCATTCAGAAATTGCCGACGGCGCTGACCGGTGCCTTGTCCTTCATCTATCCGGTCGCGGCGATCCTGGTGGACTGGCTGGTCTTCGAACATCGCCTGAGCCTGGCCCAGTGGCTTGGCGTGGCTGCCATCCTGCTCGCCGCGGCGGGCATGCAGCAGGGTTGGAGCGTGCGCCTGCCGAGGCCGGCGGTGCGTCGCGGCTGAGGCGCGGGGGAAAGAAAAAGCCCCGCGACGAGGCGGGGCTTTTCTACGGCGATCTCGGCCGATCAGTTGCCGAAGACCTTGAAGCGTTCGCTTTCGGCGATGAAGGCTTTCTCGCCCGCCGGAGCGGCGATGGCGCCGAAAGGCATCTGTGCGCGCAGCTTCCAGCTTTCCGGCAGGTTCCAGGTCTTGTGGGTCTGCGCATCTACCAGCGGGTTGTAGTGCTGCAGGCTGGCGCCGACCTTGTGCTCGGCGAGGGCGGTCCAGACCGCGAACTGGGCCATGCCGCTGGCCTGCTCCGACCACACCGGGAAGTTGTCGGCGTAGAGGGCGAACTGCTCCTGAAGCTGGCGCACTACCGTCTGGTCTTCGAAGAACAGTACGGTGCCGGCACCGGCGGCGAAGGAATTGAGCTTGGTTTCGGTGGCGGCGAAAGCGTCAGCGGGAACGATCTTCTTCAACTCGTCCTTGGCGATGTTCCAGAACTGCTCGTGCTCGGCGCCGAACAGGACGACCACCCGCGAGCTCTGCGAGTTGAACGCGGAAGGGCTGTGCGAGACGGCCTCCTTGACCAGTTCGACGATTTTCTCCTGGGAGACGGGCAGTTGCTTGTCCAGGGCGTAGATGGTGCGGCGGTTCTTGATGGAGGAGAGGAATGCGTCAGACATCTTGAGGCTCCTTGTTTGGAAATTGGATTCGATATTAACGACGGCCTCGATGAGATCAATGGGAAATAACCGGTGATTCCTATCGGCTGATGCGATGGATACCCGGCTTACCCAGGAAAGCCGGGTATCCACGGTCCAGCGCGGCCAGCAGCGAGAGACGGCAAGTACGGATGAAAATGGAATATCGAGAAAGTCGATGGGCATAAAACCGCGAGGACTTGGCCTTTGATTCAGGTCAAGGAGGGTGAAGGCCGGGGAGGCGGCCAACCTTTAGTGATGGTGACCTGGCAGCCCGGCTCGGTGATGGTTCGATTGTAGGATTGTCGGACAAAAACTGGAGCGCACGATGTTTGAAAATTTCTCTCCCAGCACCATGCTGGCCATCAAGAAGTACGCCTATTGGCTCTGGCTGCTGCTGGCGTTGTCCATGCCGTTCAACTACTGGATGGCCCAGGACAGCGCACATCCGGCCTTCTGGGCATTTTCCCTGGTGATTGCGGTATTCGGCATCGGGCCGCTGCTGGACATGCTGTTCGGCCGCGACCCGGCCAACCCCGACGAGGAAACCCAGACGCCGCAGTTGCTCGGCCAGGGCTATTACGTATTGCTGACCCTGGCCACGGTGCCGGTGCTCATCGGTACGCTGGTGTGGGCCGCTGGCGTGTTCGTCGCTTTCCAGGAGTGGGGCTGGCTCGGCCGGTTGGGCTGGATCCTCTCGATGGGCACGGTGATGGGAGCGGTGGGGATCGTCGTCGCCCATGAGCTGATCCACAAGGACTCGGCGCTGGAGCAGGCTGCCGGCGGCATCCTGCTGGCCGCCGTGTGCTACGCGGGGTTCAAGGTCGAGCATGTGCGCGGCCACCATGTGCATGTGTCTACGCCGGAGGACGCTTCGTCGGCGCGTTTCGGCCAGTCGGTCTACCAGTTCCTGCCGCATGCCTACAAGTACAACTTCCTCAACGCCTGGCGCCTTGAAGCGGTGCGGCTGCGCAAGAAGGGCCTGCCGGTGTTCGGCTGGCAGAACGAACTGATCTGGTGGTACCTGCTGAGTCTGGCGTTGCTGGTCGGTTTCGGTTGGGCGTTCGGCTGGCTGGGGATGGTTTTCTTCCTTGGCCAAGCGTTCGTCGCGGTGACCCTGCTGGAGATCATCAACTACGTCGAGCACTACGGCCTGCATCGGCGAAAGGGCGAGGACGGGCGCTACGAGCGGACCAACCATACCCACTCCTGGAACAGCAACTTCGTCTTCACCAACCTGGTCCTGTTCCATCTGCAACGGCATTCCGACCATCATGCCTTCGCCAAACGCCCCTATCAGGTCCTCCGTCATTATGACGATAGCCCGCAGATGCCCAGCGGTTATGCCGGGATGGTGGTGCTGGCGCTGATCCCGCCGCTGTGGCGGGCGGTCATGGACCCCAAGGTGCGGGCCTACTATGCGGGCGAAGAGTTCCAGTTGACGGCCGAACAGAGCGAGCGGCCGGCAGCTTCCTGAGAATGGCCGGCGTCCCCGCTCCGTGCCCGAATAGCTCTTCGTTCGGGCAATCCCGCCTTGCCTGGGGTTGACTATCCTTAGCGATATCTCGGCACGGAAAGGAGCCCAGGGATGAACATTCGGCAGAGAATCCTCGCTTCGGGCGCCATCGGCATCGTGGCTGTGGTGCTGCTAGGCGGGGTCGGCTTCTGGGGGCAATTGCGGTTGGGCAAGGCGCTGTCGGAGAACGAGCTGAGCGTCAATGCGCTGCGCAACCACATGGAAGGCGACATGATGCACGACGCCTTGCGCGCCGACGTCCTGGCGGCGTTCGTGGTCCAGCCCGGCGACGGCGCGGCGGCCGAGCAGGTCCGCCAGGACCTGCAGGAGCACAGCCAGTGGTTTCGCAAGGTGGTCGAGCAGAACCAGGGGCTGCCTCTCAACGACGCCATCCACCAGGCGCTGGTCGAGTTGCGGCCCGACCTGGAAGCCTACATCGGCGCCGCCGAGAGCATCGTCGGCAAGGCGTTGCTCGATCCCGTGGCGGCACGGGCCGAGCTGCCGCAGTTCGTCCAGGCCTTCAAGGAGCTGGAAGGGCGCAACGAAGCGCTCAGCAGCCTGATCGAGAAACACGTCGAGCAGACCAACCGGGCGCGCGAAGACAGCATGCGCTATTCCGCCTGGATGCTCGCGGGCGGCATCCTGGTCGCCTGCCTGGTCCTCGGGCAGCTTTGTCGCCAGTTGCTGGGTGCCGTCCTCAAGCCTCTGCGCAAGCTGGTCGCCTCGGCCCGGGTGATCGCCCAGGGCAACCTGCAGGAGCCGATCGGTGTCGACAGCGACGATGAGGCCGGACAGTTGCAGCGGGCCTTGGGCGAGATGCAGGGGAACCTGCGGCAGATGATCACCATCATCCGCCAGGAAAGCGAAGAGCTCCATGACACCTCCCAATCCATCGGCCAGACCTCGCAGTCGATCGTCGACGGTGCCAGCCAACAGGCCGACAGCGCCACCAGCATGGCCGCGAGCATGGAAGAGATGATCACCAATATCTCGCAGATTTCCGACCACGCCGACAACGCCAGGGTGATCTCGGCCAAGTCCGAGGAGCTGGCCAGCAGTGGCGGGCAGGTGATCCTCAACGTGGTGGAAGGGATGAGCCGCATCGCCGACGTGGTCAACCAGTCCTCCACCAGCATCACCGCTCTCGGCCAGTCGTCGGACGAGATCCATTCGATCATCCAGGTGATCAAGGGGATCGCCGAGCAGACCAACCTGCTGGCGTTGAACGCCGCCATCGAGGCGGCGCGGGCCGGAGAGGCCGGGCGCGGTTTCGCCGTGGTCGCCGACGAGGTACGCGGGCTGGCGGCGCGGACCACCCAGTCGACCCAGGAGATCACCGCGATGATCGAGCGCATCCGCGCCAGCACGGGGCAAGCGATCAACAGCATGGAGGCCGGCGTGAGCCGGGTCAACGAGGGGGTGTCGTTCGCCCGCCAGGCAGGGGTGTCGATCAACGAGATCCTCGATGGAACCCGTCATGCCGCGTCGGTGGTCGATGAGATTTCCCAGACCATCCGCGAGCAGTCGCGCGCCAGTGATGAAATCGCCCAGCGCGTGGAACTCATCGCCCAGCGTTCGCAGCAGAACACCCAGGCGATGCACGAGATGGCCGCCACCGCCAGGCGCCTGAACGAGGTTGCAGCGACCATGCGCTCGTCGGTGGAGCGCTTCAAGATCTGACGGGAGCCGCCTAGGTCGTCGACTCCGGGAGGCGCACGAACAGCGTGTAGCGTGCGCCTTCGATCGCTTCGAAGGCGATCAGCTTCTCGATCAGCGCCAGGTTCAGGACCTTGCCCGCGTTGAGCAGCAGCATGCCGTTGTTGGCGGTGAGGTTGCGCGCCAGCACCATGCCCGGAACCAGGTCGCGGGTGCCATGGGCACGGACTTGCGGATCGGCCAGGGTGACATCGGCAAGGGTCGTCGCGCAGACCTGGATGAACGGTTCGATCAGCTCGGGGTCGTACAGCCGGCCGGCGTATTTGCGGATGTACATCAGTGCTTCGTCGCGATTCATGCGCCGTTCGAGGATCAGTCCGCGCTGCAGCTCGACGAAATCCACCGCCAGCTTCAAGAGGCGCGAGCCCAGGGGAATGGCCTCGCCCTTGAGGTGGTCCGGATAGCCGCTGCCGTCCCAGTGCTCCTGGTGATGGCGAATCAGGCGGGCGGCGTCCTGCATCGGTTCCAGCGACATCAGCAGCGACTCGCTGAGTTCCGGGTAGCCGCGGAAACGATCGCGGTCGTGGTGATAGAGCAGGTCCGAGGGCGAGCTGAGCAGGGTGTCGTTCCAGCTCAGCTTGCCGATGTTGTAGAGCGCCGCGGCCATCGCCAGGTCGCGACCATCCGATTCGTCGACGAGGCCGCTGGCACAGCAGGCGCGGACCAGTTCGATGATTTGCTGGTTGGTCTGCTTGTCCTTGGGCAGGCGCTGGTTGACCAGCAGCGAGAAGACTTCGGTGCCGACCACGTAGCTGCGCTTTAGCTCCTCATAGGCGAGGTCGAGCATGTCGGCGGTCTGCTGCAGTTCGGCGGTGCGCGCCTGAACGCGCTTTTCCAGCGTGGCGTTGAGTTGCTGGAGGCGGTCGTTCTGCTCCTGGGTAAGTCGCTCCAGGCGCCGCCGCTCGCGCTCGGAATGCAGGTATTCGAGCGACTGGCGCAGGGTCAGCAGCAACTCGTCGTCGTTCCACGGCTTGCTCAGGTAATGGTGGATGCGCCCTTCATTGATGGCCTTGGCGATGGTTGGCAGGTCGGCATGGCCGGTGAGCAGGATGCGAATGGTTTCCGGGGAGCGGCGATGGATTTCCGCGAGCAGGGCAGCGCCGTCCATGTTCGGCATGCGGGCGTCGGACACCACCAGGTCCACGGGCCGGCTTTCCAGCAGTTGCAGGGCCTGTTCGCCGCTCTCCGCCAGCAACAGGTCGTAGGGCTGGTTGCGTAGCAGCCGGCGCAGGCTGCTGAGGATCAGCGGCTCGTCGTCGACCAGCAGCACGCTGAAGCGGATCTCCGTCTCGTTGGAAGGAGGTGCGCTATCGTTCATGAGTGTCTGTCCACCGGGTGAGTTTTGCCTGAATACTTCAGGCAAGCATAGTCCGAGTCTGGCCTGGACGAGGGCGCATGCACGCGGCGGCTGGGCGAGCGGAGGTGCGGATCATGGAGACGTTACCCATCAGGAACCGGCGCTTGCTGGTGATCGATGAGCGGCAGGCGGATCGAGACCGTGTATGCGGGTTGTTGCAGGGAACCCTAGGGGCCGAATCGCCTCCCGTGGCGCCTGAGCGGGGCTACCAGGTGGATACGGCGGGAAGCGCCGAGGAGGCATTGGGGCGGATACGCTCGGCCCTCCAGGCCGATGCGCCGTATGCCGTGGTGTTTCTCGGGATGCCGTCGGTAGGCGCGGATATTCCCGTTCTAGAGCGGTTCTGGCGTCTCGACTCCCGCTTGCAGGTCGTGGTGCATGCGCCTCCCGCCGATTTTCCGCTATTGGCGCCGTGGGCTGCGGAAGAGCGCCTGCTGCTCCTCGGCCTGCCTTTGCAGGGACAGGAGGTCCGCCAGATGGCCGGCAATCTCAGCGCCAAGTGGAACGTGACGGCTCACCTCCAGTTGCAGATGAGCCGGATGGAGGCTGCCATCCAGGAGATCACCCGGGAAGTCGGCCAGGCCAAGGAGGCGCTGGAGAAAGAGATCGGCGAGCGCAAGGAACTGGAAAGCCAACTGGTGCAGACGGAGAAGCTTGCCTCGATCGGCCACCTGGCCGCCGGCCGCCGGCGTCGCCCATGAGATCAATAACCCCATCAGCTACGTTTCCTCCAACTACACCACCCTGGAGGAGCACGTCAGGCGTTTGCTGGAGGTACTTGAAGCCTATGAAGAGGCTCGCCCCGCGATCCGCGACGAGGCGCTGGCAAGACGCCTGGAGCAGCTCGGCGAGCGGGTCGAACTGGCCTTCGTCAAGGAGGATGTCGCCGTGTTGCTGCGCGAATCCAGGGAAGGTATAGGGCGGGTGCGCAAGATCGTCCAGGACCTGAAGAACTTCTCCCGCGTCGACGCCGAGGACGACTGGCAGTGGACCGATCTGCACCAGGGGATCGAGTCGACCCTCAATATCGTCGCCAGCGAACTGAAGTACCGGGCCGACGTGGTCCGCGAATACGGCGATCTGCCCGAGGTGAAGTGCCTGCCGTCGCAGATCAACCAGGTGGTGATGAACCTGGTGATGAACGCGGCCCAGGCGATGGGGCCGGAGCGGGGTCGCATCGTGATTCGCACGGGGCATACCGTGGAGCATGCCTGGATCGAGGTGGAAGACTCGGGGCAGGGTATCTCCCCCGAGATCCTGCCGCGCATCTTCGATCCGTTCTTCACCACCAAGCCGGTAGGCAAGGGGACCGGCCTGGGGTTGTCGCTCTCCTACGGCATCGTCCAGAAACACGGCGGCACCATCGAGGTACGTAGCCAGCCGGGAGTCGGCAGCGCTTTCCGGATCGTGCTTCCCCTGGAATCGCCCGGCAACCTGGGCGGAGCCCACGGAAATTAACTGTTGCGCCGGCTAGGGTAACGTAAGACAATGATTTATCTACCGTTTGGGGTGGGTCTCGGGTTGGGATGCCGGTTTGGTTCCCGTTGCCGGCTCACTTGAAGCGAGATCCTGCCCGGATGGCGAAATCGGTAGACGCAAGGGACTTAAAATCCCTCGGGGGTAACCCCGTGCCGGTTCGACCCCGGCTCCGGGCACCATCGTGTTTCCTGGCGTTCAGCCGACTTCTGCGTTCCTTCCCCGATTTTCTTCCGGCCCGCCATCGCGCGGCAGTCAACGAGTCGACGTTGCCTTCTTTCCCTCCTCGGCCTTGGAGGCGTTTCATTCTAGTACGGCTCCGTATAGGGTTCGCCCTGGCTGGCGAGCGGGAGTGTTTGTTCAGCTTGAAGTAGTTGTCTTTGGAAGTTTGATTTTTTTGTCGTTATCTTCTGCTCCTGCTTTTTAATTTCCTTTCCGAATATATTCAATTCACTGGCGGAATTATCCTCTTTTCTCCTGCATGAATTGGTAGGCGGTACTTCCTCGTTGCTGTGCTTTGCTGACAGGGAAGGATCGCGAATCAGGGTTTTTCGCCTCTTTCGTTTATGAACAGGAATTCATATATCGGAGATCAATCATGGCTTGGAAAGGTGAGGTTCTGGCTAATAACGAAGCAGGGCAGGTAACGTCGATTATCTACAATCCGGGCGATGTCATTACCATCGTCGCCGCCGGTTGGGCCAGTTACGGACCTACCCAGAAATGGGGGCCGCAGGGCGATCGGGAGCATCCGGACCAAGGGCTGATCTGCCACGATGCGTTTTGTGGTGCGCTGGTCATGAAGATCGGCAACAGCGGAACCATTCCGGTCAATACCGGGTTGTTCCGTTGGGTTGCACCCAATAATGTCCAGGGTGCAATCACTCTTATCTACAACGACGTGCCCGGAACCTATGGCAATAACTCCGGCTCGTTCAGTGTCAATATTGGAAAGGATCAGTCCTGATAACTTGTCTCGGAAAAAAAGGGCCCGAATGGGCTCTTTTTTTAAATACAAATAAAGTGAAGTTGCCCGTGTGGCCGTTATGAACGGACAGGCAGCGCTTCGCAGTTGCGACTACCAATGACAAGGGTATCGAACTCCTGGGGCTGCCGCGGTCGTGGGAAACCGAGCGAGGGGGGGCGGGGAACTGCTTCAACACGCTTCGGTCTGAACGGGAATATCGATTCCTGACCCGATTCAGAATTCCGTCCACATAGTAGACAGTACCGAAGCCGATGCCCTGCCGACTTTCCCTGGTTGTATTTCCCGCTCTCTTCTCCATTGCCGCTGGCGCCGCGGAGGAACTCAAGGACATGGCAGGTTCGACCATCGTCGTTGCCGGAAGACTCGAGGCCGTCGAATGCCCTGGCGCAGGCCTGTACGATTGCACGGGGTGGCCTGCCAACCTGTACCGTTTCGAGGGACAGGACGTGTGCCTCAGCATCGAGGCTGGCTGCGATTACAGTTGCGATGGCATTCTCAGCGAGAAGGGCGGCACGCAATCGATCCTGGTTTCCGGCTCCTATCGCGATCACATCCGCAAGGTGGAAGGCACGCAGGTCTCCTGCCCGCGCTAGAGACGCTCGGCCGAGCGCTGGAAACATCGCGAGGTGCAACGGACGGTCTGCCGCCCGCTGAAGAAGGCGAGCGGCGCGGGATGTGCTAGGGTGCCCGTTTGCAGGGAGGACCCAGGGCATGGAGCACCCATACAAGACCCCAGAGGCGGACCTGGCCGAGGAGAAGCTGACTGCGAGAGGTTTCCTTTCCGGCGGGCAGCCGCTGTGGAAGGCATTCTGGCTGTTCTTCGCTGCGGGTTTCTTATTGCTCAGCGTCGCCGCCAGGCAGGCGATGGTGGCCATTGTCGATCCGCTGATGCAGGAAGCTCCCGGCGAACATGCGGTGGCCCTGACCTTGTGGGGAATGGTCGGTGTCGAGCTGGTTAGGCTGGCCTACCTGTGCCTCAGCCTCGTCGTGGTCTGGCGCTGCGGGCGCAATTCCCGCTGGGTGGCTGCGCGCCATGCCAGCAGGGCGGTGCTGTTGGCACTGATACTCCTGACCCTTTACTCGATCTATCTGGTCTGGGCCTTGCTCGCCAGTCCCTGAGCGACGCGCTGAGGCTGGCGAGCATGCTGGTAGGGCCCATTCCACGTGCCTGCATTGGCTAACGCCGCAGCCAGTCCTCCAGTTGCTCCGGCAGCATCGGCTGGGCGATCAGATAGCCCTGGCCCTCGTGGCAGCCCCAGGCCTGCAGCAGGTGGAAGGTGTCGTGGGTCTCGATGCCTTCCGCGACCACCCGATAACCCAACTGGCTGGCCAGGCCGATCACCGCCTGGGTGACGCTCTGCGCCTTCGGCGAGCCGGCGAGGTCGCGGGTGAACGATTGGTCGAGCTTGATGGCGGTGATTGGCAGATCGCGCAGGTAGGTCCAGTTGCTGTAGCCGGTGCCGAAGTCGTCCACCGCGATGCCCATGCCAAGCTCCCGGGCACGCAGCAGCACCGAGCCGACCGCCGAGGCGTCGCGGATGAGTACGCTTTCGGTGAACTCCAGCTCGAGGGCGGAAAGGTCGATGTCGTAGGTTTTGGCGAGTCTGACGGCCTCTTCCAGGAAGCTGCTGTCTTCCATGTCCGATGCCGATACGTTGATCGCCAGCCTGAGCGGGATGTTCCGTGCGTTCCATTGCGCCAGCTGGGCCATGGCATGGCGCAGCACCCAGTCGCTGAGGGGGCGCATCAGTGCGGTTTTCTCCGCCAGGGGCACGAATTCGGCGGGGCTGACGAAGCCGAGTTGCGGGTGCCGCCAGCGCAGCAGCGCTTCCACGCCCGTGCACCTGCCTGTCGGCAGGTCGATTTTCGGCTGATACACCAGATGGAAGCCTTCTTCGGTTCCGATCGCCTGGGACAGCGACGTCAGCAATGTGAAGGCACGCTGCTGGGCCTGGTCCAGCGGCGGGTTGTAGCGGGCCCAGCCGACACCGCGGTCGCGGGCGTCGTCGGCCGCGCTGACCACCAGGCGCAGCCAGTCCTGATCGCCGTCGAGGGGATCGTCGGCAAGCGGTAGTACGCCGAGGCCCACGTTGGCCTTGATCGGGATCCCGCGACATACGACGGGGCTTTCGAAGGCCCGCAGCAGGCGGAGGCAGACCGACTCGGTTTCTTCCTGTTGCTGCCGTGGCAGGAGCAGTCCGAAGCGCGTCGGGCTGATCTTGTAGAGAGTGAAATCCGGCAGTTCCGCGCGGATGCGGTCGCGCGCCTCGAGCATGAGGTCGTTGGAAAAGGGATAGCCCAGCGTACGGATGATGGTATTCAGCAGGGCGAGGGGCAGGAGGTCGGCGGCGATCACGGTGAGGGCGCCGTCGCGCTGCAGGCGCAGGGAAACGTCCTCCTGCAGGCGGAGACGGTTGTACAGGCCGGTTGGCTCGTCGATGTAGTTGGTCGAGCGGAGCGTATGGATACGGGCCATCACCAGCCGGGCGAAGTGCTCGAGCATGGCGACGTCCCGCTCGGCCAGCGGCCCGCGTGGTTCCCGGTCGATGACGCAGAGGCTGCCGAGGTTGAGACCTTCCGCGGTGGCCAGCGGAGCCCCGGCGTAGAAGCGGATGCGCGGTTCGCCTTGCACATAGGGGTTGTCCCGGAAGCGCGGGTCGAGGGTGGCGTCGGCCACCTCGAATACTCCCTTGCCCAGGATCGCATAGGCGCAGAATGAATCCCGTCGCGGCGTCTGCCGGATATCGAGGCCGATGCTCGCGCGAAACCACTGGCGCTGATGGTCGAGGATGGAAATGAGCGCGATGGGCGTCTGGAAGTAGGACGTAGCGGCGGCGAGGATTTCCTCGAATACCTCGTCCGCACCTTCTTCCAGCAGACCGAGTTGGTCGACGTAGGCCTGTCTCGAATGCTCGTCCTCGGGATAGGGTGGGGTTGCCATGCTGGACTCCTGGGCTACTGCGATGTCGGGCATCGGCAATCAATGATGTCATTGTGCCTTTATTTCGTGGAGCGCGGGCTCTTTTCCCAGATTGCAGCGATGAAAGGGCATGGAGGTTGATCGCGGTCATGCCGGTACGGCCTTCGACGCCGACGCCAGCTCTGCGAAATCGATTACCTGGTAAACGGACTCTTCCTATATCGGCCAGCATCACCGCTCGCTAAAACGGTCGCACATGCTTCCACCGAGAAAAGACATGTCCGACACGCTCTCCTTCGCCTCGCGCCTCTGCAAGTTCGTCATCCTTCTCGTCATCCTGCTGATCGGCGGCGCCAGCCTCTTCCTGTGGTGGCTGGGGCGACCTTACCAGGACGCCATGTCCGCCTTCGTCCCGTTGCTCATGCCGATGCTGTTTCTGGTGCTGGCGTTCGACACCTTTCGCGCCTTCTCCCGCCCCGGGCGCTAGGCCTCCGGGCGCGCAGGCACCGATGCAGCGCTGTATCCCCGTGCTGCCCCCTGTCAGCACTGATACGTGGAGCGGCGGGCTCTCCGCCACAGCGGAAGGGCCAGCCCATGCCTGCCCGCCGAGTGGCGCTTCGCTCAATGGCCGGGGAGAATGTCCACGGCGCCCGGCTTGTCGTAGGCGCCGAAGCGATCGACCAGGGTCGCGCTGGCGGCGTTCAGGCCCAGCACGTCGACCTGCACGCCGCGCTGGCGAAAGCCCAGGACCACCTTGTCCAGTGCCGCGACGGCGGTGACGTCCCACAGGTGGGCGTGGCGCAGGTCGATGAGCACATGCTCCAGCGTCTCTCTCAGGTCGAAGGCGGCGATGAACCTGCCGGACGACGCGAAGAACACCTGCCCGCTCACCTGGTAGTGGCGGCGGGTGCCGTCGGCGGAGCGTTCGCTGTCGATATCGAGGTAGTGCCCGATCTTGTTGGCGAAGAACAGCGAGGCCAGGAGAACGCCGGCGACCACGCCGAAGGCCAGGTTGTGGGTGGCGAGGACCACGCCGACTGTCACCAGCATGACCAGGTTGGTCGATAGCGGGTAGCGCTTCAGGTTGCGGATCGACTCCCAGCGGAAGGTGCCGATGGACACCATGATCATCACCGCCACCAGGGCCGCCATGGGAATCCGCCCGACCCAGTCGCTGAGGAACACCACCATCAGCAGCAGCGCGACGCCGGCCACCAGGGTCGAGAGCCGGCTGCGCCCGCCGGATTTAACATTGATCACCGACTGGCCGATCATCGCGCAGCCAGCCATGCCGCCGAGCAGGCCGGTGGCGATGTTCGCCAGGCCCTGGCCCTTGCATTCGCGGTTCTTGTCGCTGCCGGTGTCGGTCATCTCGTCGACGATGGTGGCGGTCATCAGCGACTCCAGAAGGCCGACCACCGCCAGGGCGGCGGAGTAGGGCAGGACGATCAGCAGGGTGTCGAGGTTCAGCGGCACGTCCGGCCAGAGGAACAGCGGCAGGCTGTCGGGCAACTGACCCATGTCGCCGACGGTGCGGATGTCCAGGCCCAGGTAGATGGATATGCCGGTGAGGACCAGGATGCATACCAGCGGAGAGGGCAGCAGCCGGCCGATCCGTGGCAGGTGCGGGAAGCCGTAGACGATCGCCAGGCCCGCGGCGGTCATCGCGTAGACCGGCCAGCCGACATCGGTGAGTTCGGGTAGCTGGGCCATGAAGATGAGGATCGCCAGGGCATTGACGAAACCGGTCACCACCGAGTGCGAGACGAAGCGCATCAGCGAACCCAGGCGCAGGTAGCCGGCGAGTATCTGCAGCACGCCGCAGAGCAGGGTCGCTGCCAGCAGGTATTGCAGGCCGTGGTCCTTCACCAGGTTGACCATCAGCAGCGCCATGGCGCCAGTCGCGGCGGAGATCATTCCCGGACGGCCGCCGGCGAAGGCGATCACCACCGCCATGCTGAAGGAGGCGTACAGGCCGATCTTCGGGTCGACCCCGGCGATGATGGAGAAGGCGATGGCCTCGGGGATCAGCGCCAGGGCGACGACCAGGCCGGCGAGCAGGTCGCCGCGGAGGTTGGAGAACCAGTTCTGTTTCAGCGTCTGTAGCATCGGGATACCCAGGGGCGAGGCACGGCCCGTGCAGTCGGTCGACAGCGCGGGCCGCGGGATGGCATTGGAAAAAACAAGGGATGACGACAGGCGTTCAGGCGAACGAACGCTGGCCACGGTCGTTCGGACCGTGGCCGGAAGGGGCAGGCATGGCTATGGCGGAGTGGGCAGCCAGGTCATCGGGGAGTAGCGGGTAGTCGCTTGCAGGGAGCGGCAGCATAGCTGATTCGACAGGTTCGACCAAGCCGGCAGCTCGGGCTTTCCCTGGGTTTCGTCGCGATCGACGGCATGGAACCAAACAAGCGAAACGGTTCTAAGCTATCGAGGGATCGTCCTCGCATGGAGAGAACATCATCATGTTCAACACTCGTTCTGTGCTCGCGCTGGTCGTGAGCCTGTCCCTGATCGGCGGTACGCCTGCCGTCCTGGCCGACCCGGGCAATGGCAAGGGCAACCCGCACGGTAACCAGATGGACGGCGGAAAGGGTAACAAGGGCAACAAAGGCAACCAGGGTGGCCACGACAACCATGGCGGCCCCGGCAACAAGGGCGGCGGCGCCGGCCAGAAGGGCAACGGCGGTGGCAACTGGGACTCGGGACCGCGTATCGACGTCGGCGGGGTACGGGTGATCCTCGGCGACAACCGCGGCTACTGGAACCCGGGGCCGGCCCTGCCGCCCGGCATCCAGAAGAACCTGGCGCGCGGCAAGCCGCTGCCGCCCGGCATCGCCAAGAAACTCGACGACCGCCTGCTAGGCCGGCTGCCGCACTACGACGGCTACGAGTGGATGCAGGCCGGCACCGACCTGCTGCTGGTGGCGGTGGCGACCGGGCTGATCTACGAGGTGCTGGACAACGTCCTCGACTGATCGAACCCTGGCTGTGCATGGCGGATAGCGCCACAACGCTATCCGCCATGACCCCCCGTTGGAGCGGCGGATAATCGCGTTGCGGTTGTCCGCCTTACCTCATGGAAGTCGTTTTCTTACCCCAGGTCAGGCCCGCAGGCGTTGCAGGGCATCGCCCAGTTGCGCGGAGAGGCCGTGGAGATCGCGGCTGGCGGCTTCGGTCTGCTCCACCTGTTCCTGGTTGCTGGAGGCGATCGAGGCGATTTCCGTGAGGTTGCGGGAAATGTCCTCGGCCACGGCGGTCTGTTCCTCGGCGGCGGTAGCGATCTGGCGGTTCATGTCGCGGATCGATTCGACCGAGGCGGTGATCTGGCGCAGCATGGCGCCGGCGTTGGCAACCTGCTCGGCACCGGCCTCACTGCGCGACTGCCCGCTTTCGATGGCGCGCGCGGCATTCACCGCGCCGTTCTGCACGGTATCGATGATCTGGTGGATCTCGGCGATGGACTCGGCGGTGCGCTGCGCCAGGGTGCGGACCTCGTCGGCGACCACCGCGAAGCCACGGCCGGCATCGCCGGCGCGGGCGGCTTCGATGGCCGCGTTGAGAGCGAGCAGGTTGGTCTGCTCGGCGATGCCACGGATCACGTCGAGGACCTTGCCGATCCTGCCGCTATCGCTTTCCAATTGGCGGATGACCTCCACCGTATGGTCGATCTCCTTGCGCATCTCGCCGATGCTGCGAATCGTTTCTTCCATCACGTCTTCGCCGCGCTGGGCGGAATCGTCCGCCTCGTCGGCGGCCCTGGCCGCGTCGCCGGCGTAGCGCGCCACTTCCTGGGCGGTGGCGGACATTTCCTGCATCGCCGTGGCGACCTGGTCGGTGCGGCTGAACTGCTCGCGGGTACCGGCCGCCATCAGGCTGGCGATCGCGTTCAGCGAGCCGCTGGCGCTGTCCAGGTCGCGGGTACTGCGCCGCAGCCGGTCGAAGATGTCCACCAGGAAGTCGCGCAGGGTGTTGGCGGCCAGGGCCAGCTTGCCGAGTTCGTCCTTGCGCCGGATCTCGATGCGCTCGCCGAAGTCGCCATGGCTGAGCTGGGCGATGTGCTCGATCAGGCGTTGCACCGGACGGACCAGGTTGCGGTTGACCAGCCACAGGCTGAGCAGGGCGACGGCCAGGCTGGCGCCGATCAGCACCAGGCTGCCGAGCAGCATGGTGCGCCGGGCCTCCGCGCTGATGGAGGAGGAATGGAGATCACTGGCCTGGTGCAGTTCGTCGCGCAGGGCCTGCATCTGCGCGGTGGTGGCACGGTCGATGCCGGTCACCGCCTGGTCGCCGGCGATGGGGTCGGCGCCCGCCTCGAGGAACCGTTGCCTGCCTTGTCGGTAAGCCGTACCCAGTCGCCGGTGCTCTTCGCGCAGGCGCTCGACACGATCCTTCAACTCGCCTTCGGCCACGCTGCCCAGGCGCCCGAGGATGTCCTGCACCGCTCGCTCCTGGGCTTCGAACTGGCTCCAGTATTTCGTCTGGGCCTCTGCCTGGCGTCCGCGCAGCAGGACGTTCTTCCATTCCTGGACCTGGCCGCGGAATTGCAGGTTGGCCTCGTCGATCAGTTGCGCCGCCCGCACGGGGCCGCCGAGCAGCTCGCGGTAGGCGCGTACGTCGCCGGTCAGCGAGCCGAAGCAGGCCAGGGCTATGAGTAGCAGCGCCGCCAGGCTGCCGCCGAGCAGGACAAGGATTTGCGCACGTAGGGATTGTTGCAGCATGGAACGCCTCGATGGATTGCCAGGTTGGACCGGCACGCAGGCTGCGATGAGGCAGCCGAGGACGTCCCTGTGGCCCGGCGAGGCGGGCATGGCGCGTGTTCCGGCTCGCAGAGTATCGACAGCGGATCTGACAACTTGAGGACGACGCAGGGGCCGGGCCAGAGCCGACGAAGGGAAATAGCTGGCATGGATGTTCTGCGGGGCTTCGGTTAATCTCTGTGACGAATGTCACATTGTGCCAGTCGAAGGATCTGACTCATGGATGTCCCTCCCACCGTTCAGGATGAACAGGCCGTTTCCCGCCAGTTGCACTCGTTGAGTGTGCGCAATCTCGCTCACCTGGCCGCTGCCCTGACCCAGCTCGGCTTCGAGCTGTCGCGCAGCTCCGACCCTGGCACCCGCCAGGCGGCCAATGCCTTCATCGGCCAGTTGGCCAATATCAACCAGGACATTGATCGACAGATCGAGCTGCTCAGCGCGCTGGACGCCGACAACGTGGGGTTTCGCCTGCTGGACGAGGTGCAATACCCGGATGCGCCCGAATGAGCCGACGCCAGGAGCACGCAAAGAGTGGAGGGGGTGTGCGGGCCGAGAGCGGCAGTCTCCCGGCGTGGCGCTGATCAGTCTTCCTGGCGCAGGTCGCTGAGCATCTGCTCCCAGTACTGGTTGGCCTTGCGGTTGAGATCGAAGGCGGCTTGACGCAACTGGTCGTACTCGGCGCCGCTGTAGCCGCTTTCGCGCAGCTTCTGGCGAGCGGCGTCGGCTTCTTCGCGCAGACGGTTGTAGGTCGCCTGGTCGTCCGCCCAGGTCCTGCCTGTGCGCCGGGTGTACTTGTCCTGGGGTTCAGCCATGGGTTCTCCTTGCGGGCCGGATGGGACTTGGAAAAACGCTGCGCTGAACAGACTTTTTCCAATGGCAAAAATTCAAAAAAAACTGACGGATTGCGCGACTTCGCTATTGGTACCGATGTCCCATACCTGTACGCCAGCCGATGAAATTTGTGCGTTCCTCGCCAAGTCGGCTAGCTTGTTCAGGCTTGCGCCTTGGCGCTCGCCGTCTCTCCGGTAAGCTGGGAACGTTGTCGCCATGGGCTCGGAGACTGCGCGGACGGCGCCATGGCGACAGGTCCGACCTTTCCCTCCGATGGGTTTTGCGAGTAAGGAAATGCTATGAGAAGCAAGGCGTCCGGCTTGGCGCTGGTGGTAGTGGCGGGGCTTGTGGCGGGTTGCGCCAGCAGTGGCTATCAGCCCGAGGTCGACTGGCCGGCCGGCTGGCAGGTGATCACCGAGAGCATCCCACCCGAGGCCAGCGACGTGGAGCAACTGGGCTCCCGGCAACTGGCGACCAAGCTCGGGCCGGGAGGCGAGAAGGAAGCCAGCATCGAGTTGCTCAGCCTGAAGATGATGGAAGAGGAGTCGGTGGAGATCGACGGCCAGTTCCAGAGTGTCTTCGATGTCGTCCAATCGGGCTACCGCAAGGCCGGGCTGGGCTCGCGTTGCACCACACCGATCCGCTCGAACCTCGGCGGCCTGGCATCGCTGGAGACCCACTGCCGGATCAGCCAGGGCAACGAGGTGCTGCTGACCCAGATCGTGGCGATGGCCCTGGGACAGCGCGCGATGTACTCCCTGGTATATACCGCCAGTCCGGCCAACAGCGTGGTCTACCGGCAGAGCTACCTGCGCACCCGGGCCAGCCTGGTCCTGCGCTGAAGGGCCAGCCGCTCGACGCCTGGACGCGACCGGCGTCGCTCAGGCTTCCTCGGGCGGCGCCTCGACGCTGAGATAGCGATGGGCGCCGCAACGCCGGCAACGTTGGCGCAGCATCAGGTCGGGGCCTACCGTGACCAGGCTACCTTCGTCCCAGCGGCAACCTCGCAAGAAACAACGCAAGCGCATGACTCCTCCCCGCGGGGCGGCTCGCCCCGTCCACGAAACAGGCAGTGGTGGTGTGGTTCACTCCGGCTTGTTCTTGTCTGGAGGTGGGAAAAGCCTGCGGCGAAGCGTCTAGAATGGGCAACCTAAATTCGCCGGTTCATTCCGCGGCGGGATTCATCACCCAACTGGCGGCGGTGACCTGCGGTGCCAGGCACAGCTCGCCGACCATCTGTTCCACCAGCGAATCCTCCTTGTGCAGGGTGAACACCACGGCGTTCACTTCCACGTTGCCGCTGCCTTTCAGCGCGTGGCTTTCCAGGCTCTGCAGGTTCAGGCGGTTGTCGCCCATGCGTTGCAGCAACTGCATGCGCACCAGCGCTTCGTTGCGCGCCTCGCAGGACACGCTGATCTGGTAGAAGCGCTCCTGCTCGGCCTCGCCCGAGGTGTGGCGGTCCACCACCCGGCCGAGAGCGGGCAGGAACAGGTTGGCGATGACGATCAGCGCGGTCGTCATGCAGGCCGCCAGGATGAAACCGCTGCCGGCCAGTACGCCGATCGCGCCGGTGCTCCAGATGCTCGCCGCAGTGCTCAGGCCGCGTACGCTGAGGCCGTCGCGCATGATCACGCCGGCGCCGAGAAAACCGATGCCGCTGACTACCTGGGCCGCCATGCGGGTCACGCTGACCTCGTTGTCGAGCAACAGCGGCAGGATCGAGAAGCTGGCCGCACCGAGTGCGACCATCGCGTGGGTGGCCATGCCGGAAGAGCGCTGTCGCCATTGTCGCTCGAGACCGACCAGCGCACCGAGGCCGAGGGCCGTCACCAGGCCGATGGCGATTTCCGGGGTCATGCTGTGCTCCTGTGAAAAACCGCCCATTCTACGCCGTTCCGTTGGGCCGCGCCGGGGCCGACGGCCCTGGGCGGATAAGCCTCTTGCGTTTACCTTTACGTTAACGTAAACATGCTCTTCGACTTCACCGACACCGCTCGCCGGTGTCCGTCGTAGCGCCCTGGCGGCGCAGGACGACGGTTCAGCGACATTCCCAGAACAACCACAACAAGGGAAAGCCATGAATCAGCCGAGCTATACCTCGGGTCGCCAGGATGTCGCCTTGCTGGCGACCACCGTCGGCGACGCCTTCGATGCCACCGTCGCGCGTCATGCCGAGCGCGAGGCGCTGGTGGTGCGGCATCAACGCCTGCGCTACAGCTGGCGGCAACTGGCGGAGCGGGTCGATGCCTACGCCCGCGCCTTCATCGCCCTGGGCCTGCGCCCCGGCGAACGCCTGGGGATCTGGGCGCCGAACTGCGCCGAATGGTGCATTACCCAGTTCGCCAGCGCCAAGGTCGGTGCGGTCCTGGTGAACATCAACCCGGCATACCGCAGCAGCGAGCTGGAATACGCTCTCAAGCAGTCCGGTTGCAGTTGGCTGATCTGCGCCGACGCCTTCAAGACCAGCGACTACCACGCGATGCTCGGCGACCTGCTGCCGGAGCTGGCGCGGGCGCGTCCGGGCGAACTGGCCAGCGAGCGCCTGCCGGAACTGCGCGGCGTGATCAGCCTGGCCGAGCGGGCGCCGGCGGGCTTCCTGCACTGGCAGGGCCTGCCGGGGCTGGCCGCCGCGGTAGGCGCCGAGGAACTGCGCCAGCGCCAGGCCTCGCTGCAGTTCGACGAGCCGATCAACATCCAGTACACCTCCGGTACCACCGGCTTCCCCAAGGGCGCCACCCTCAGCCACTACAACATCCTCAACAACGGCTACATGGTCGGCGAAAGCCTCGGACTCGGCGCGGAAGACCGCCTGGTGATCCCGGTGCCGCTGTATCACTGCTTCGGCATGGTGATGGGCAACCTCGGCTGCGTCACCCACGGCTCGACCATGATCTACCCGGCGCCCAGCTTCGACGCCGAGGCGACCCTGCTGGCCGTGGCCGAGGAGCGCGCCACCGCGCTGTACGGGGTACCGACCATGTTCATCGCCGAGCTGGATCATCCGCGCCGCCGCGAATTCGACCTTTCCAGCCTGCGCACCGGAATCATGGCCGGCGCCACCTGCCCGATCGAGGTGATGCGGCGGGTCATTGGCGACATGCACATGGCCGAGGTGCAGATCGCCTACGGCATGACCGAGACCAGTCCGGTGTCGCTGCAGACCGGTCCGGACGATGGCCTGGAGCTGCGCGTGACCACTGTCGGACGCACCCAGCCGAGGCTGGAGAGCAAGATCGTCGACCAGACGGGCAGGGTGGTGCCGCGCGGCGAGATCGGCGAGCTGTGCACCCGCGGCTACAGCGTGATGCTCGGCTACTGGAACGACCCCCAGGCCACCGCCGAGGCCATCGACCCGGCGCGCTGGATGCACACCGGCGACCTGGCGGTGATGGACGACGACGGCTACGTGCGGATCGTCGGGCGCAGCAAGGACATGATCATCCGCGGCGGCGAGAACATCTATCCGCGCGAACTGGAGGAGTTCTTCTTCACTCACCCGGCGGTGGCCGACGTGCAGGTGATCGGCATCCCCGACGAGCGCTATGGCGAGGAAATCGTCGCCTGGATCAAGCTGCATCCGGGCCACCACGCCGATGACGAACAGTTGCGGGCGTTCTGCAAGGCGCGTATCGCTCACTTCAAGATCCCGCGCCACTTCAAGTTCGTCGACGAGTTCCCGATGACCGTTACCGGCAAGATCCAGAAGTTCCGCATGCGCGAGATCAGCATCGAAGAGATTCGCCTACTCGCGCTGCGCCAGGGGCGCGATTGAGAGGATGGAGCCGCGCCCCGCTCCTGCGCTAAGGTGGCGGGCGGCGCGCAGCGAGGCGAGAGGGGCGGGTGAAGAACGACGGCGAGACTCAGGCGAGCACCAAGGGCACCATCTCGGTGCGCCTGGTCGGCGAGGCGCTGGTGGAGTGGCGCCGGCAGGGCGGCGAGGAGGGGGAGGTCCTCCAGGCCGCCGGTATCGATCCGCAGCTGCTCGGCAAACCCTACGCGCGGGTCACCTCGCACGCCTATTCGCGGCTCTGGCTGGATCTCGCTCGGCGCATGGACGACGAGTTCTTCGGCATGGACTCGCGGCGCCTGAAGAGTGGCAGCTTCGCTTTCATGAGCCGCTGCGCGATCCACGAGCAGACCCTGGAGCCGGCGCTGACCGGCATCCTGCGATTCCTCTGCCTGCAGTTCGACGACTTCCAGCCGCGCCTGCAGCGCCGCGGCGGCCTGGCGGAAATCGTCCTCGACGAGGCGCCGGGCCGGTACGGGCGAGCGCTGTCCTACTTCACCCTATGGATGATCACCCATGGCCTGGCCTGCTGGCTGGTCGGCCGGCGCATCCCGATCCTGGCCATCGACCTGCGCTGTCCGCAGCCGGACTACATCGAGGACTACCGGGTGATGTTCAGCGACAACCTGCGTTTCTCCCGTCCCCTCAGCCGCCTGCTGTTCAATGCCGACTGCCTGGCCTTGCCGGTCCGCCGCGACAAGCGGGAGCTGCGGCGCTTCCTGCTCGGCGCGCCGGCCAACATTCTGGTCCGCTATCGCGATCCGCAGAGCCTGGCGGCGCGGATCAAGGCCTACCTGCGCAGCCTGCGGCCGGGACGCTGGCCGGACGCGGACGCGCTCGCCGGGCATTTCTTCATGGCGCCCTCGACCCTGCGCCGCAAGCTGTCCCTGGAAGGGCAGAGCTACCAGGCGCTGAAGGACCAGGTCCGCCGCGACCTGGCCATCGCGCGGCTGGACGCCGGCGCGGCGAATTTCGCCGAACTGGCGCTGGAGCTGGGCTTCGCCGATGGCAGCGCGTTCCACAAGGCGTTCAAGAAGTGGACCGGCTCGACCCCCGGGCAGTACCGGACGCAGGTCGCGGCGGAAACCGCGTCGGCCGAGTCGTCAGGCGTCTTGTCCGAAACGCTCGGCCATCGATAGGGTGAATGCCCGCGCAGCGTCATCCGCCGTATGTCGCGAACGGTTCGGCGGGGCAGGCGGCCAGCACGGATTGTCCAAACCGCTCAGGCAGATTGAAGCCTTTCGACATTGCCCCGCGTCGGCCATGGCGTGAAGATTCCGGCTACTCCATACAAAAACAAGCCGAGGAGTCCTGCAATGCGCGACTACGCCACCACTGCCGCCGGGTTCGACTTGCAGCGGACCGCCGCCGCCACGCTTTCCGGTACGCTCCAGGCGCTCAACGCCTGCGTCGAATGCTGCGACCGGCATGCCCTGCCGGGACGGATCGCGTTGTTCTGGGAGGGCAAGGATGGCAGTCGCGCCAGCTATACCTTCAGCGAGCTGAAAGCGCTCTCCGGACGTTTCGCCAATTTCCTCCAGGCCCAGGGCGTACGCCCGGGCGACTGCGTCGCCGGCCTGTTGCCGCGCACGCCCGAGCTTCTGGTCACCATCCTCGGCGCCTGGCGCCTGGGCGCGGTGTACCAGCCGCTGTTCACCGCCTTCGGCCCGAAGGCCATCGAACACCGCGTGGCGACCGCCGGCAGCAAGGTGCTGGTCACCGATGCGGCCAACCGCGACAAGCTCGACGAACTCGCCGATCCGCCTCTGGCCGTCACCGTCGGCGGACCGAAGGGGCAGGGCATCCGTCGCGGCGATTTCAGCTTCTGGGCCGAGCTGGAGCGCTATCCGGCCGAATTCGAACCGGTTCCGCGCAGCGGCGAGGATCCGTTCCTGATGATGTTCACCTCCGGCACCACCGGCCTGGCCAAACCGGTGCCGGTGCCGCTCAAGGCGATCCTCGCCTTCGTCGGCTACCTGCGCGAGGCGGTGGACCTGCGCCCCGAGGACGCCTTCTGGAACCTCGCCGATCCGGGCTGGGCCTACGGCCTCTACTACGCTGTCGCCGGTCCCCTCGCCATGGGCCATCCGACCACCTTCTACGAAGGGCCGTTCAGCGTGGAAAGCACCTGCCGGATCATCCGTGACTACGGCATCACCAACCTTGCCGGATCGCCCACCGCCTATCGCCTGCTGATGGCCGCCGGCGCGGCCGCGGAAACTGCGCTGAAGGGGCGCCTGCGCGCGGTCAGCAGCGCCGGCGAGCCGTTGACCCCGGAGGTGATCCGCTGGTTCGCCGACAGGCTCGGCACCACCATCCACGATCATTACGGGCAGACCGAGCTGGGCATGGTGCTGTGCAACCACCATGCCCTGGCGCATCCGGTGCGGGTCGGCGCCGCCGGATTCGCCTGTCCCGGGCACCGGGTAGTAGTGCTGGATGACGATCTCAACGAACTGCCGCCCGGCCAGCCAGGCATCCTCGCCCTCGACCGGCGGCGTTCGCCGCTGATGTGGTTTCCCGGCTACCAGGGCCTGGAAACCGCAGCCTTCGTCGGCGACTACTACCTGAGCGGCGATACCGTCGAACTCAACGAAGACGGCAGCATCAGCTTCGTCGGCCGCGCCGACGACGTCATTACCACCTCTGGCTACCGGGTCGGCCCGTTCGATGTGGAGAGCGCGCTGATCGAACACCCGGCAGTGATGGAGGCGGCGGTGATCGGCAAGCCCGACCCGGAGCGCACCGAACTGGTCAAGGCCTTCGTCGTGCTCTGCGCCGGCCACCGGCCGACGCCGGAACTGGCGGACGCATTGCAGCGATACGTGCGCCAGCGCCTGTCGGCGCACGCCTACCCGCGGGAGATCGAGTTCCTCGAGGAACTGCCGAAGACTCCCAGCGGCAAGATCCAGCGCTTTCTCCTGCGCAACCAGGAGATCGCCCGGCAACGCGAGGCGGCCCCACGGGCGGCCGCCGCGAACTGATTCAGCAGGAGAAAACGACGTGCGTATCGAAAATCGAGTGTTCCTGGTTACCGGCGGCAGCTCCGGCCTCGGCGCCGCCACCGCGAAGATGCTGGTGGAGCAGGGTGGCAAGGTGGTGCTGGCCGACATCAACGCCGAGGCCGGCGCGGCCAAGGCCGCCGAGCTTGGCGCCCAGGCGCGCTTCGTCAGGGCCGACATCGCCAGCGAGGCCGACGGCCGCCAGGCCGTGGCCGCTGCACTGGAGGCCTTCGGCGGCCTCCATGGCCTGGCCAATTGCGCGGGCGTGGCGCCGGCCGAGAAGGTCCTCGGACGCAATGGCATCCATGCCCTGGAGAGTTTCCGCCGGGTCATCGACATCAACCTGGTGGGCAGTTTCAACATGCTGCGCCTGGCCGCCGAGGCCATGTCCCAGGGCCAGCCGGACGAGGGCGGCGAGCGCGGGGTGATCGTCAATACCGCCTCGGTGGCGGCGTTCGACGGGCAGATCGGCCAGGCCGCCTATTCCGCCTCGAAGAGCGGGGTGGTCGGCATGACCCTGCCCATCGCCCGCGAGCTGGCGCGCTTCGGCATCCGGGTGATGACCATCGCCCCGGGCATCTTCGAGACACCGATGATGGCCGGCATGCCCCAGGAGGTGCGCGACTCTCTCGGCGCCAGCGTGCCGTTCCCGCCGCGCCTGGGGCGTCCGGACGAATACGCCGCGCTGGTCCGGCAGATCATCGAGAACAGCATGCTCAACGGCGAAGTGATTCGCCTCGACGGCGCCATCCGCATGGCCGCCCGCTAATACAGGAGGAAGATCCCATGACCCGCGAAGATCCGATCGTCATCGTCAGCGCCGTCCGCACCCCGATGGGCGGCTTCCTCGGCGACTTCAAGGACGTCAACGCCGCTACCCTCGGTGCCGCGGCGGTGCGCGCCGCGGTGGAGCGGGCGCGCCTGCAAGCCGACGAAGTGGACGAGGCCGTGCTCGGCTGCGTGCTCGCCGCCGGCCAGGGCCAGGCGCCGGCGCGCCAGGCGGTGCTTGGCGCCGGACTGGCGCGCGGCACGCCGTGCTCGACGCTGAACAAGATGTGCGGCTCGGGCATGAAGGCGCTGATGCTCGCCCATGACACGTTGCTCGCCGGCAGCGCCGGGGTCGCGCTGGCCGGGGGCATGGAAAGCATGTCCAACGCGCCCTACCTGCTGGAGCGCGCCCGTAGCGGCTACCGCATGGGCCACGGCAAGGTGCTCGACCACATGTTCCTCGACGGCCTCGAAGACGCCTACGACAAGGGCCGCCTGATGGGCACCTTCGCCGAGGACTGTGCCGAGGCCTACGGCTTCACCCGCGAAGCACAGGACGAGTTCGCCGTGGCCTCGCTGACCCGCGCGCAGCAAGCCATGCGCGACGGGCGCTTCCAGGCCGAGATCGTGCCGCTGACGGTCACCGCCGGCAAGACCGAGCGCCTGGTGGATAGCGACGAGCAGCCGCCGAAGGCCCGGCTGGACAAGATCCCGACCCTGAAGCCGGCGTTCCGCGAAGGCGGCACGGTGACCGCGGCCAACTCCAGTTCGATTTCCGACGGCGCCGCCGCGCTGGTCCTGATGCGCCTTTCCGAGGCCGAGCGACGCGGGCTCGCGCCGTTGGCGGCGATTCGTGGGCATGCTTCGTTCGCCGACGCGCCGAACCTGTTCCCCACCGCGCCGGTCGGTGCGGTGAAGCGCCTGATGCAGCGTACCGGCTGGTCGCTGGGCGAGGTCGACCTGTTCGAGGTCAACGAAGCCTTCGCCGTGGTCGGCATGGCGGCAATGCGCGACCTCGACCTGTCCCACGAGCGCCTCAACGTCCACGGCGGCGCCTGTGCGCTGGGCCATCCGATCGGCGCGTCCGGCGCGCGGATCGTCGTGACCCTGCTCAACGCCCTGCAGCAGTACGACCTGGAACGCGGCGTGGCGGCGGTCTGCATCGGCGGCGGCGAGGCGACCGCGATCGCCGTCGAGCGCTTGCGCTGATGCAGGCAGTGAAGAAGAGGAACCTGCGATGATTCCCTGCGAAGAAGAGATCCAGATCCGTGACATGGCGCGGCAGTTCGCCCAGGAACGGCTGAAACCGTTCGCCGCCGACTGGGACCGCGAGCACCGTTTCCCGGCCGAGGCGATCCGCGAGATGGCCGACCTCGGCTTCCTCGGCATGCTGGTGCCCGAGGAATGGGGCGGCGCGCAGACTGGGCACCTGGCCTACGCCATGGCCCTCGAGGAGATCGCCGCTGGCGACGGCGCCTGCTCGACCATCATGAGCGTGCACAACTCGGTCGGCTGCATGCCGATCCACAAGTTCGGCAGCGCCGAGCAGAAGGAGCGCTTCCTCCGTCCGCTGGCCCAGGGTTCGATGCTCGGCGCCTTCGCCCTGACCGAGCCGCAGGCCGGTTCCGACGCGAGCTTCCTGAAGACCCGCGCCCGCCGCGACGGTGACCACTACGTGCTGAACGGTGCCAAGCAGTTCATCACTTCGGGCAGCCACGCGGGGATGGTGATCGTCTTCGCGGTCACCGATCCGGATGCCGGAAAGCGCGGCATCAGCGCGTTCATCGTGCCCACCGACACGCCCGGCTACGAGGTGGTGCGGATCGAGGACAAGCTCGGCCAGCACGCCTCGGACACCTGCCAGCTGGCCTTCAACGACCTGCGTATCCCGGCCACGCTGCGCCTGGGCGAGGAGGGCGAGGGCTACCGCATCGCCCTGGCCAACCTCGAAGGCGGCCGCATCGGCATCGCCGCCCAGGCGGTCGGCATGGCGCGCGCGGCGTTCGAGGCGGCGCGCGACTACGCCCATGAGCGGGAAACCTTCGGCAAGCCGATCATCGAGCACCAGGCGGTGGCCTTCCGCCTGGCCGACATGGCCACCCGCATCGCCGTGGCGCGGCAGATGGTCCACCACGCCGCCAGCCTGCGCGAAGCCGGCCTGCCGTGCCTGACCGAAGCCTCGATGGCCAAGCTGTTCGCCTCGGAGATGGCCGAGGAAGTCTGCTCCGCGGCGATCCAGACCCTCGGTGGCTATGGCTACCTCAAGGACTTCCCGGTGGAACGCATCTATCGGGACGTGCGGGTCTGCCAGATCTACGAGGGCACCAGCGACGTGCAGCGCCTGGTGATCGCGCGCAGCCTGTAGCGGCGACTATCCGTCGTTTCCGCAACGGCGCCTTCTCCCTTCAGGGAGAGGGCGCACTGAGGCACCTCGGAAGCAAATGCCCGAGCCTCGTTCGCCCTACGCCCCTTGGCAGGCGCTCACGCCGGCTGCGCCGCCTTGTTCTCGCGCGCGGTGACCTGCTGGCACAGCTCGATGATCTGTTCGCGCATCCAGCGGTTGGCCGGGTCCTGGTCGGTGCTCTCGTGCCAGTACAGGTGGGTTTCCAGTTTCGGCACGTCGCTCACCGGCAGCACCGCGTAGTGCAGGTCGTGGTGACGGGCGAAGCGTTCCGGCACGGTCATCGCCATGTCGGTCTGCTGGACCACCGTGGAGGCCATCAGGTAGTGCTGCGAGCGCAGCGCGATCTTGCGCTGGATGCCCATCTTGCCCAGCGCCAGGTCGATGTAGCCGAGGCCGCTGCGGCGGCTGGAAATATGGATGTGGGTCAGGCCCAGGTAATCGTCCAGGGCCAGCTTCGGCTTGCCCGCCAGTGGGTGGCCGCGGCGCATGGCGCAGACGTAGCGGTCCTCCATCAGCTTGACGTGGCGCACCTGGGGATCGGTGTTCAGCGGCGCGTCGACGGCGAAGTCGAGGCGGCCGGCGGCGAGTTCCTTGGTGGTCTCGCGGCGCTTGGCGAGGAAGCTCTCGATATGCACGTTCGGCGCCAGGCGGCGCAAGCGCTGGAACAGCGGGGGGAGGATGACCGCTTCGGTGAGGTCGGTCATGCTGATGCGGTAGGTCTTGTTCGCCTGCTGCGGATCGAAGCTGCGGCTCTCCTGCACCGAAACCCGCAGCAACTGCAGCGCGTTGCGCACCGGGCCGATGATGTTCTGCGCCATAGGGGTCGGCACCATGCCTTGGGCGGTGCGCACGAACAGCGGGTCGTTGAAGGTCTCGCGCAGCCGGGAAAGGGCGTTGGATACGGCTGGCTGGGTGATGCCGACGATCTGCCCGGCGCGGGTCAGGTTGGCTTCGGTATAGATCGCATCGAACACGATGAACAGGTTCAGGTCGACTTTGTTCAGGTTCATGGCACTGGCTCCGCGACTTTTCTTGTTATTGGGGGCTTGGATGACCCCCATATGGATCATGAATGTTCATGGACGGAAAAAATAGACTGGGCAAATCTTAAGCCCTGTTCCGGCATCGTTACCAGCGCCTTTGTCCGATGCCTCGCCTGCCAACCCGTCAGAAGGTATCCCCCATGGATTTCGCCTATTCCCCCAAGGTCCAGGAGCTGCGTGAACGCGTCAGCGCGTTCATGGAAGCGCATGTCTATCCCGCCGAAGCCGTGTTCGAGCGCCAGGTCGCCGAGGGCGACCGCTGGCAGCCGACGGCGATCATGGAAGAGCTGAAGGCCAAGGCCAAGGCCGAAGGGCTGTGGAACCTGTTCCTGCCCGAGTCCGAGTACGGTGCCGGGCTGGCCAACCACGAATATGCGCCGCTGGCGGAAATCATGGGCCGTTCGCTGATCGGGCCGGAACCCTTCAACTGCGCCGCGCCGGATACCGGCAACATGGAGGTGCTGGTGCGCTACGGCAGCGAGGAGCAGAAGCGCACCTGGCTGGAACCGCTGCTGAGCGGCGAGATCCGCTCGGCCTTCGCCATGACCGAACCGGGCGTGGCCTCGTCCGACGCCACCAATATGGAGGCGCGCGCCGAGCGCCAGGGCGACGACTGGGTGATCAACGGGCGCAAGTGGTGGACTTCCGGCGCCTGCGATCCGCGCTGCAAGATCCTGATCTTCATGGGCCTGACCAACCCGGACGCGCCGCGCCACCAGCAGCACTCGATGATCCTGGTACCGGTCGACACCCCCGGGGTGAAGATCCTCCGCCCGCTGCCGGTGTTCGGCTACGACGACGCGCCGCATGGCCATGCCGAAGTGCTGTTCGAGAACGTGCGGGTGCCCTACGAGAACGTCATCCTCGGCGAGGGCCGCGGTTTCGAGATCGCCCAGGGGCGCCTCGGCCCGGGCCGCATCCACCACTGCATGCGCTCCATCGGCATGGCCGAACGCGCCCTCGAACTGATGTGCAAGCGCGCGGTCAGCCGTACCGCGTTCGGCAAGCCGCTGGCGCGCCTGGGCGGCAACATCGACCACATCGCCGACTCGCGGATGGAGATCAACATGGCGCGCCTGCTGACCCTGCAGGCCGCCTACATGATGGATACCGTGGGCAACAAGATCGCCCAGAGCGAAATCGCCCAGATCAAGGTGGTGGCGCCCAACGTGGCGTTGAAGGTGATCGACCGGGCGATCCAGATGCATGGTGGCGCCGGGGTTTCCAACGACTTCCCGCTGGCCTACTGGTACGCCATGCAGCGCACCCTGCGCCTGGCCGACGGTCCGGACGAGGTGCACCGCGCGGCGATCGGCAAGTTCGAGCTGGGCAAGTACGTGCCCAGGGAGATGCTGCGCAGCAGCCGCTGACGGCTGTGGTATAGGGGAAAGGCCCGCGGATGCGGGCCTTTTTCATTCCGGGGACTCCGCCCCTTTTTCCTCGGCGTTGCGTTCCAGCTGCCACGCGCGACGGCTGTGCAGCAGGGCGGCGAACTCGCGGGCCGCCCGCTCGTTGCGGAAGCAGATCCCGCGCGTGCCGAGGCGGACCCGCCAGAAAGGTTCAGCGTGGGTGTCCAGACGTTCGATCCAGAGCGTGTTCGGCATTCGGTTCGGCCTTGTCCTCGACGGTGGCTTTCGGTGTGCGGGTCTTCAGCAGGGAGAGCAGGATGCCGCCCGCCAGCAGGCCGAAGGTTACGCCAAGCGAGAGGCCGGCGGGAATCTTGCCGATCACACCGTGGAGCATGATCTTCGCACCGATGAACACCAGCACCAGGGCCAGGGCGTATTTCAGGTAGACGAAGCGGTGGATCATCGCCGCCAGCGAGAAGTACAGGGCGCGCAGGCCGAGGATGGCGAAGATGTTCGAGGTGTAGACGATGAACGGGTCCTGGGTGATGGCGAAGATCGCCGGCACGCTGTCCACCGCGAACACCAGGTCGGCCAGCTCGATCAGCACCAGGGCGAAGAACAGCGGGGTGGCGTAGCGCACCAGCTTGCCGCTGGCGTCCGGCAGGCGGACGAAGAAGTGATGCTCGTGCAGTTCCTTGGTCACCCGCATGTGCTTGCGCAGGAAGCGCAGCACCGGGTTGTGCTCCAGGTCGGGTTCTTCCTCGTGCTTGTTGAACAGCATCTTCACGCCGCTGAACAGCAGGAAGGCGCCGAACACGTACATGATCCAGTCGAATTCCTTCACCAGCGCGGCGCCCAGGCCGATCATGATCGCCCGCAGGACGATGGCGCCGAGGATGCCCCAGAACAGCACCTGGTGCTGGTAGCGGCGGGGGATGCCGAAGAAACTGAAGATCATCGCCATGACGAACACGTTGTCCATCGATAGCGACTGTTCGACCAGGAAGCCGGTGTAGTACTCCACCGCGCTGGTGGGGCCGAAGGCGTACCAGACCCAGCCGCCGAAGGCCAGGCCGCAGGCGAAGTAGCCGGCGGACAGCAGCAGGCTTTCGCGCACGCCGATTTCGTGGTGGTCGCGTTGCAGCACGCCGAGGTCGAGGACCAGGAGAACGATGACGATGGCCAGGAAGGCCAGCCAGAACCAGGTAGCCGTACCGAGGAACGGTTCGGTGAGAAATGCATGCAGAGCTGCCATTGGGCCCCCTCGCTTCGAATTGTCGGATGGTCATGTGACTCCGACATGGCGGCAATTGCTTACCGTCAGAGGGGCCCGCAGTCACTCGGAAAAAATAAACCAGGCTCCGGGCGCCGGCAAAACGGCGAGGTTACAAAGTGCTACAGCGTTCAGTAGACCCAGACTTCCACCCGCCGGTTCTTCTGTCGGCCCAGTTCCTGGTCGTTGCTGGCGACCGGCAACTCGTCGCCGAAGCCGGCGATCTCGCGGAAACTCACGCCGCCGCGGGCCAGTTCGCGGCGCACGGCCATGGCGCGCAGGCGCGAAAGCAGGACCGAGCGCTCGGCGTCGGACTTGGGATCGCCGAAGCCCACCAGCACGGTGCGCTCCTGCAACTTCCGATTTTGCCGCAGGTAGTCCAGCAAACGCTGTACGTCGAGCAGTGCCTTGTTGTCGAGCAGCGCGCTGCCTTCCTGGAAGCGGAAGTTCACCGTCAGGCGCCGCGCCTGTTCCGCGAGCTTGCGGTATTCGGCGGGCATCTGCTGGCGCGGTGCGATCTGCACCGCCTGGATCTTCTGCGCGACGAAGCCGCTGCGGGTGACGATCGCCTGGCCGCGCGGGCCCTGGGCGAAACGTACCAGGGCCTGGGCCCAGGGGTTCTTCTCGCCGGGCTTCAGGTAGAGGAACAGGCGGCGCGACAGCGGGTAGTCCTCGGTGGCGATCAGGCTTTCCTGGGGCGCCATCGGCAGCGATTCGCCGTCGGCGATGGCCAAGGCGCGGGCCCGGCCCACCGACGCGATGCCGACGAAGCCGATGGCGTGCGGATCGGCGCTCACCGCGGCCGCCAGCCGATCGTTGGATTCGAAGCGGCGGGCGTCGCTGGCCAGGCTTTTGCCGTGACTGGCCAGCACCAGTTCCTTGAAGGTGTCGTAGGTGCCGGACTGCTCGTCGCGAGCGTACAGGCGGATGGCGCCGCCCTTGCCGCCCAGTTCTTCCCAGGTACGCACCTCGCCGGCGAACACCGCCGCCAGTTGCGCGGTGTCCAGCGAGGCCAGCGGGTTGTCCGGATGCAGGATGATCGCCAGTCCGTCGATGGCGATCACCTGCTCGGCATATGGGCTGCGCAGGTCGCCGAAGCCGGCCAGGGCGCGAACTTCGCTGTCCTTGACGGGACGCGAGGCCGCGGCGAGTTCGGCGTGGCGTTCGAGGAGGGCGGCGAAGCCGGTGCTCGAACCGTGGGCGGATAGCTCCACCCTCACCAGGCGGCCGTCGCGGCTCTTGCCGATCAGATGGAGTTCGTTTTCCCGTTCTCCGGGGGTACGGCGGATATCCTCCAGGCCTTCCTCTTCCATCAGGCCCTCGACCAGGGCCGGCAGGAGCTTCGCGCCGATGGTGTTGGAACCCTGGATGCGCAGCGCCGGCGTGTCGTCCGTGGGGATCGGCAAGGGGGCGGCGAATACCGACCAGGGGAAGGCGTAACAGAGGAATCCGAGGAAAACCAGGCTCAGGGTACGGCTCCAGAGGTCTTTGTCACTGGCGCGCTGGCGGTGTGGCATCGCGGGCATCGTCTTCTATGGGGGAAGGGATTTGCCGGCGAGATTAAGTCAGACGGGTGACGCTAAGGTTACAGCGTTGGGGAATCATGGCCCTGCGCCATTGTCTCGGTCAGGAAGTCGAGAAACACCCGGGTCTTGCCGGCCAGTTGGCGCGATGGATAGACCGCGTGGATCGCCGTCTCGTCGGCCTTCCAGTCAGCCAGCAATTCAACCAGGCGGCCTTCGGCCAGTTCCGCCTGTACGTACAGCCGTGGGATCAGGCTCAAGCCGAAGCCGGCGAGCAGGGCATCGCGCACCGCCAGGCTGGAGGACACCCGGTAACGGCCGGCGATAGGCACCGCTATGCACTCGCGGTCCTTGCGGAAGGTCCAGCGGTCGGCATGGCCAGAGAGGCTGAAGCGGATGCACTCGTGTTCGCGCAGGGCCTCCGGCCGCAGCGGCTGGCCATGCTGACTGAGGTAGGCCGGCGCCGCGCAGAGCACGTGCTCCAGGACCAGCAGCGGGCGGGCGACCAGGCCGGAGTCCGCAACCCGGTCGCTACCACGCAGGGCCAGGTCGATGCCTTCGGCGATCAGGTCCTGGCGGCCGTCCTGCAGGAGCAGTTCCAGGCGCAGGTCCGGATAACGCTGGAGAAAAGCAGGAATGGCCGGGGTCAGGCAAGTGAGGGCGAGGGTCAGCGGGGCGCTGACCCGCAGCAGGCCGCTGGGGCCCTGCTGCATCGAAGTGAGCGCGGCGTCGGCGGCCTCGAGGTCGTCGAGGATGCGCTCCAGGCGCTGCCGGTAGACTTCGCCGGCCTCGGTCAGGCTCATGCTGCGGGTGGTGCGATTGATCAGGCGCACCTTGAGGTGCGCTTCCAGCTCGGCGACGTTCTTGCTCACGGCGGCCGGCGAGAGATTCATCTGCCGGGCCGCGGCGGCGAAGCCGCCATTCGCGGCCACGGCGCGGAAGACCTTGAGAGCGGTGAGGTGATCCACGGGGATAATTCACTGTCAGTAATCAATGAATCAGGGATTAAACCATTATCAACCCGAGGTGTGCTGGCTAAAGTCTTGCCATAGTCCACGGTCCAAGAGGTGAATGACCATGCAACCCTTCGTCGTTGAACGTCTCGATCACATCGTCCTGCGGGTCCGTGACCTGGAACGCAGCATCGCGTTCTATCGCGATGTCCTCGGTTGCGTGGTGGTGAAGTGGCGCGACGACCTGGAGCTGGCCCATCTGCGCCTGGGCACGTCGATGCTCGATCTGGTCGCGGTGTCCGGGGCGCTCGGCCGGGAGGGCGGTGCGGCTCCGGGTGGGGAAGGGCGCAACGTCGACCATTTCTGCGTGCGCATCGAGCCGTTCGACGAGGCCGCGCTGGTCGCCCATCTCGAGGGGTTCGGCCTGGTCCCGCAGGTTCCCGCGGAAATCCGCTTCGGCGCCGAGGGCGACGGCTGGTCGCTGTACTTCTTCGACCCGGATGGCAATCGAGTGGAGCTGAAGGGGCCGCGGGTGGACAATCCTGCCTGAGGGAAAGGCCCCGCGCCGGATAGGGGGGCGGCGTCGGCGAGATCGCCCGGACCAGGTAGCGATCGCCTGAAGGCTCATCCGGGGGATGAGCCTTTTCCTTGGGCTGAGCCTCAGGCCAGTTCCAGCCAGATCGGGGCGTGATCGGAGGGCTTCTCCATGCCGCGCAGGTCGTAGTCGATGCCGGCGTCCTTGAAGCGCGACTGCAGCACCCGGCTGGCCAGGATCACATCGATGCGCAGGCCGCGCTTGGGGTTGTCCTCGAAGCCACGGCTGCGGTAGTCGAACCAGCTGAAGCGGTCGTTCACCTCCGGATTCAGGGCCCGGAAGCTGTCGACCAGGCCCCAGTTCTTCAAGGTAGCCAGCCATTCGCGCTCTTCCGGCAGGAAGCTGCACTTGCCGGTCTTCAGCCAGCGCTTGCGGTTTTCCTCGCCAATGCCGATGTCGCAGTCCTCCGGCGAGATATTGATGTCGCCCATCACCACCAGGGCCTGCTCGGGCTTGAAGCTGTTCTCCAGCAGCGACTGGAGATCGGCGTAGAAGCGCTGCTTGGCCGGGAACTTGGTCGGATGCTCGCGGTTCTCGCCTTGCGGGAAGTAACCGTTCATCACGGTGATCGGGTTGCCCTGGGCGTCGCTGAAGGTGCCCCAGATGAAGCGCCGCTGGGATTCCTCGCCGTCGCTCGGGAAGCCGCGATGCAGTTCCAGGGGCGCCTGGCGGGAGAGCAGGGCGACGCCGTAGTGGCCTTTCTGCCCGTGGTAGTGGACGTGGTAGCCGAGCGCCTCGATCTCGGCCTGGGGAAACTGGTCGTCGGCGACCTTGGTTTCCTGCAGCCCGATCACGTCGGGCTGGTGCCGCTCGATCAGCGCCGCCAACTGGTGCGGCCGGGCGCGCAGACCGTTGATATTGAAAGAGACGATTTTCATGGTGGGCGTCCTGGCAAAAACAGGAATGCTAGCCCAGCCGGGGGATGCCTGGCGACCCTGGAGGCGCTGTGCTAGTGTCCGCCGGGTACCCGATGGCTGTGTGGCTTGGCGCCTTGCCGGCCCTGTGGTCTGCCGCGGACGGGGATGGCCAGGCCATCCGCTCGACCAATCGCCGTGGCGAAGCGTGCGTGTCGCTGCGCCGGCGGCCGACAAGGAATGCGTTCCATGCCTGATCAGGTCACCGATGTCCGTCTGCTCGACGACGGCTATAGCCGCGAAGTCCGCTCGCTTTTCTACCACGCCTACCGCCACGAACCGACCTTCGCCTACCTGATGGATGCGCAGCGCGCCGGCTACGACCAGCGCGTGCGTGCCTGCGTCCGGGAGATGGTCGAGCGCCATCTGGGCGAAGAGTTGCCGGCCATCGGCCTGTTCATCGACGATCGGCTGGTCGCGGCGGCCCTGATCACGCCGCCGCAGCGGCGCCTGGATATCACCGAGAGCTGGAGCTGGCGCCTGCGCATGCTGTTCAGCGTCGGCCTGGCCGCGACCCGGCGCTACCTGGATTACCACCGGGCGGTGCAGGCCTGCCTGCCGGTCGGCCCCCACCACCAGTTGCCGATGCTCGGCGTGCATCCCGAGTACCAGGGCAGGCAGATCGGCGAGCAGTTGCTGGCGGCCGTGCAGCGCTGGTGCGCCGAGGACTCCGCTTCGCAGGGGCTGGTCCTGGATACCGGCAATGCGCGCTACCTGGACTTCTACCAGCGGCACGGCTACCGCGAGATCGGCGAGGTGACGCTGGGAGCGGTGCGCGAGCACGTCCTCCTGCATCCTGGCGAGACGCCGGCGGCGACCTGAGCGTTCCCCCGGACGCGCGAGAAAAGCCATGCCTGTCAGGCGCTTGGCGTCATAAAACCCGAATGTCAGGAGGTGGTCGGCGGCGTCCGCGCAAATCTGGACGCGCGCCACCCGCCTGCGTAGCATCCGCGCCATGAGACTGACTCAAGGATTGTTCCGGTTCCCGCTGGCCGGGCTGCTGTGCCTGAGTACGGCCGCCTTCGCGGAGAGCCAGCTTAGCGTGCGCGTCACCCCCGCCAATGCCGCCCTGAAGGCCAATATCGAGGCCTATGTGGGTAGCCTCGGCGAGCGGGACGAGGCGGCGTTGCAACGTTTCCGCCGCAATGCCGAGGCACAGGCGGAAAAGGCGGCCCAGGCGCTCGGCTACTTCCAGGCGCAGATCGACAGCGAGGTGAAGGACGGCAAGCCGCCGAAGCTCACGCTCAAGGTAGTGCCCGGCGAGCCCGTGCGCCTGCGCCAGGTGAATATCCAGGTGCTCGGCGAGGCCGCCAGCCTGGAGAGCTTCCGCTTGCCGTCGGGCAAGCAGCTGAAACCGGGCGCGAAGCTGAACCAGGGCGTCTACGAGGACGCCAAGCGGCTGATCCAGAACCAGGCCTCGCGCTACGGCTTCTTCCAGGGCCGCTTCAGCACCCAGCGCCTGAGCATCGATCCGCGCGCCGGCATCGCCGACATCGACTTGGTCTACGACAGCGGCCAGCGCTACACCTTCGGCAAGGTGAGCTTCGACGGCGACTCGATCATCGAGGAAGAACTGTTGCGCCGCATGGTGCCGTTCAAGGCCGGCCAACCCTATGACTCCGAACTGATCGCCGAACTCAACCAGAACCTGCAATCCAGCGGCTACTTCGAGGGCGTGCGGGTCGACGCCGCGCCGACCCAGGCGCAGGCCGACGGCGCGCGCCAGGCGATCCCGGTAGCGGTCCGGCTGGAGGCGCGCAAGCCCCGGACCATGGGCGTCGGCCTCGGTTTCTCGACCGACGTCGGGGCGCGCGCGAGGTTCAACTGGACCCGCCATTGGGTGAATGCCGAAGGACATAGCCTGGGATTCGAGTCGGAAATCTCCGCACCACGGCAGAACGTCGGCGCCTGGTACGAGATTCCCCTCGATCCGCCGCTCACCGACAAGCTGCGCTTCACCAGCGGCTACCAGTTCGAAGACCTGGTCGACACCGAGAGCAAGTTGCTGACCCTTGGCGGCGAATGGCACAGCAAGCAGCCCGATGGCTGGCAGCGGGTGGTTTCGCTGAACTGGATGCGCGAGGAGTACAAGCTGGGCGACGACTCCGGGCTGAGCAGCTTCCTGATGCCGGGGATCGGCTACTCGCTGCTGGAGACCGACAACAAGGTCGACCCCAGCCATGGCTACCGCCTGCAGTTCAACGTCAAGGGGGCGAAGGAAGGCCTGCTGGCCGACGCCGACGTCCTCCATGTCGACGCCATGGCCAAGGGCCTGACCAGCTTCGCCGGCGGCCATCGCCTGCTCGGCCGCCTGCAGGTAGGCGGAATCGCCACCAACGACTACAAGTCGATCCCGCCCTCGCTGCGCTTCTTCGCTGGCGGCGACCAGAGCGTGCGTGGCTACGACTACCGGACGCTGTCGCCGGAGAATTCCGATGGCGACAAGATCGGCGGCCGCTACATGATTGCCGGCAGCGTCGAGTATCAATATCCGCTGGCCGAGCGCTGGCGCCTGGCGACCTTCGTCGACCAGGGCAACGCCTTCAACTCGCTGGACTTCCCGTCGATCAAGACCGGGGTCGGCTTCGGCGTGCGCTGGGTCTCGCCGGTCGGCCCGTTGCGCCTCGACTTGGCCCATGCGCTCGACGACGACGGCGGTTTCCGCCTGCACTTCTCCATGGGGCCAGAACTGTGAAGGCGCTGAAGATCACCTTGCTGGCCATAGTCGGGCTGCTCCTCGCGCTGCTCCTGGGACTCGCTGCGCTGCTCGGCACCCAGGCCGGCAGCGCCTGGCTGCTCGGCCGCGTGCCGGGCCTGCAGGTCAGCGGCTTCGAGGGTCGCCTCGGTGGCGCCTGGCAGGCACAGCGGCTGTCCTGGGCGCAGGACGGTACGCAACTGGTCGTCGAGCGGCCTGAACTGCGCTGGTCGCCGGCCTGCCTGGCGGGGCTGCGCCTGTGCCTGCAGCGGGTGGCCGCCGAACGGATCGCGCTGGACCTGCCGCCGAGCGGCGACAGCGCCGACAGCGGGCCGATCAGCCTGCCGACGCTGAAACTGCCGCTGAGCATCGAACTCGGAGAAGTGGCGGTCGGCAGCTTCCTGCTCGACGGCAACCAGCAGGTCGCCGAACTCAAGCTGGCGGCCCATTGGCTGGCCGACGGCCTGCACATCGACTCGCTGACGGCGCGGGGCTTCGGCCTGGACCTGGCGCTCCAGGGGCGCTTGCAGCCGAGCGGCGACTGGCCCTTGCAGGCCGAAGCCACGCTCGGCCTGCCCGCTCCCGAAGGCAAGCCGTGGAAGCTGGCCGTCCAGGTCGGCGGTGAACTGCAGCAGGCGCTGACCCTGAAAGGCCGCAGCAGCGGTTACCTGGACGGCAGCCTGGAAGGACAGTTGCAGGCGCTGGCGGAAAACCTGCCGGCACGATTGCTGATCCGCGCCGACGGTTTCAAGGGGGCGGCCGGACTACCGGACACCTTGACCCTGAATGCCATCCAGCTCGATGCCGGCGGCGATCTCAAGAGCGGTTACCTGATCCGCGGCGGCGCCAGCCTGCCGGGCGAGGGTGGGGCGGTGGCGTTGAGCCTGGACGGGCGGGTCGACGCCCAGGGCGCGGATATCCGCCAACTGCGCCTGGACGCTGGCGGCGAGCAGCGCCTGGAGCTGGTCGGACGCCTGGACTGGCGCGAAAGCCTGGCCGCCGACGCGACCCTGGACTGGAAGGATTTCCCCTGGCTGCGCCTGTATCCGCTGGCGGAGCCGCCGCCGGTGACGCTGAAGACCTTCAAGGCGGAAGTGCATTACCAGGACCAGCGCTACCTGGGCAATTTCAGCGCGGCGGCGAGCGGTCCGGCGGGCGACTTCACGCTGGCCAGCCCGGTGTCCGGCGACCTCGTCCAGCTCAACCTGCCGTCGCTGCAGCTCCGCGCCGGGCAAGGCCAGGCCGAGGGGCGGGTGACGTTGCGTTTCGACAATGGCGTGGCTTGGGATACCGCCCTGCAGCTCAGCGAACTGAACCCGGCTTACTGGGTCGCCGAGCTGCCGGGTTCACTGGCCGGTCCCTTGCGTAGCCAGGGAAGTGTTCGCGACGAGCGGCTGGCGTTGGGCGTGGATCTCGACGTCAAGGGCCGCCTGCGCGGCCAGCCGGCGCTATTCCAGGCGCGCGCCGAAGGCGAGGGGCAGCGCTGGACGCTGGGCAACCTCGACCTGCGCCTGGGGGATAACAAGGTTCAGGGCAGCGGGGCGCTCGACCAGCGCCTGCAAGGCCGCCTGGACATCGCCCTGAACCGTCTCGGCCAGCTTTGGCCGCAACTCTTCGGTCGCCTCGACGGACGCCTCGACCTGGCTGGCAGCCTCGCGGCGCCGCAAGGCAGGCTGAACCTCAAGGGACAGCAGATCGCCTACGCCGAGCAGCGCATCGCCGGCCTCGACCTGCAGGCGAACCTCGATGCCCGGCAGAATGGCACCCTGGCGCTGGTCGCTTCCGGCCTGCGCAGCGGCGAAACCGATCTCGGCCTGTTCAAGGCCAATGCCCGCGGCGACCAACGCCGCCAGCAACTGGAACTGGACCTGCAAGGTGCCTTGCTCAAGCTCGGCCTGGCCTTCGACGGGCAACTGGAGCGCGGCAACTGGCGCGGTCGCCTGGCGCGCGGCGAGTTGAGCAGTGGCGGCCAGGACTGGAAGCTACAGCAGCCGGCGCGCCTGGAGCGGTTGGCCGACGGCAGGGTCAATTTCGGCGCACATTGCTGGGTATCCGGCGCCGCCAGCCTCTGCGGCGGCGAGCAGCGCCTGCTGCCCGAGCCGCGGCTGCGCTACACCCTGCGCGACTTCCCGCTGGACAGCCTGAAGCAATGGTTTCCCGAGGACTTCGCCTGGCAGGGCAAGCTGAACGGCGACCTGCAACTGGACGTTCCGGCCCGCGGCCCGAGCGGCGTGGTCAGCCTGGACGCCGGCAGCGGTACGCTGCGCCTGCGCGACCAGGGCCAGTGGGTCGACGTCGGCTACGACAGCCTGCGCCTGGAGAGCCGGCTGGCGCCCAACCGCGTCGATACCTCCCTCGACTTCCGCGGACCGAAGCTCGGCGAGCTGCGGGTGCAGGCGCAGATCGACCCGCGCCCGGCGAGCAAGCCGCTGAGCGGCGAGTTCAGCCTGGCCGGCCTCGACCTGTCGCTGGCGCGCCCGTTCGTGCCGATGGTGGAGAAACTGCAAGGCAGGCTGAACGGCAGCGGCCGGCTGTCCGGCGGCCTGCTGGCGCCGCGGGTCGACGGACGGGTGACGCTGAGCGACGGCAACATCGGCGGCGGCGAGCTGCCGACCAGCTTCGAGAACCTTTCCCTCGACGCTCGCATCGCTGGCGAAAGCCTGGAACTCGGCGGCGGCTGGCGCAGCGGCAGGTACGGCCAGGGCAGCCTGTCCGGCAACCTGAGCTGGGGCGAGGCGCTGAACGTCGCCCTGAACATCCGTGGCAACCGCCTGCCGGTGGTGGTCGATCCCTATGCGCAACTGGAGGTTGAACCGGACCTGAAGATCGGCATGGCCGGCCAGGAGCTGGCGATCTCCGGCAAGGTCCTGGTGCCGCGTGGCGACATCACCATCCGCCAGTTGCCGCCATCCACGGTCAAGGTCTCCGACGACGCGGTGATCGTCGGCTCCGAGCAGCCCGAGCAGCAGCCGCTGAAGATGAAGATGGACATCGATGTCGAGGTCGGCCAGGACAAGCTGGCGTTCTCCGGCTTCGGCCTCAGCGCCGAACTGGCCGGCCACCTGCACATCGGCGACAACCTGGATACCCGCGGCGAGCTGAACCTGAACAAGGGCCGCTATCGTGCCTACGGCCAGCGCCTGACGATCCGTAGGGCGCGGCTGTTCTTCGCCGGACCGATCGACCAGCCGTACCTGGATATCGAGGCGATCCGCCGGGTCGACGACGTGGTCGCCGGCCTGCGCCTGACCGGCAGCGCCGAGCAGCCGACCAGCGCGGTATTCTCCGAGCCGGCGATGAGCCAGGAGCAGGCGCTGTCCTACCTGGTGCTGGGGCGACCGATGAGCACCGGCGAAGACAGCAACATGCTCGGCGAGGCGGCCCTGGCCCTGGGCCTGGCGGGTAGCGCACCGCTCACCGGGGAAATCGCCAAGCAGCTCGGCATCCAGGACTTCCAGCTGGACACCGAGGGCACCGGCAACAGCACCAGCGTGGTCGCCAGCGGGAATATCACCGACAAGCTCAGCCTGCGCTATGGTGTTGGAGTGTTCGAACCGGCAAATACCATCGCCTTGCGCTACCAGTTGACCAAACGCCTCTATCTCGAAGCGGCGAGCGGCCTGGCCAGTTCGCTGGACCTGTTCTTCAAGCGCGATTTCTGACGGATGCGCTGATACGGACCATGCGTAACGCATAAAAGTGTGTCACTTTTAGCGGCGCATCGACGTCGTAGAATGGAGCGGGCGCCGACCGCCAGGTCGGTGCCCGAAGCAACTCGGCACAAGGACTGGCTGACATGATTTCCGTCTATCAACTCAAACCGCGCTTTCAGAATCTTCTTCGTCCCGGCGTGCAGCGCCTCTACCGGCGCGGCATCACTGCCAACCAGGTGACCCTGGCGGCCTGCCTGCTGTCGCTGCTGGTCGGCGCGCTGGTCGCCGGTTTCGCCAGCCATCTCTGGCTGTTCGCCCTCGTTCCGCTGTGGATGTTCCTGCGCATGGCGCTGAACGCGGTGGACGGCATGCTCGCCCGCGAGTTCGGCCAGAAATCCGACCTGGGCGCCTACCTCAACGAACTCACCGACGTGATCGCCGACAGCGGCCTGTACCTGCCGTTCGCCCTGTTGCCGGGAGTCAATCCGCTGTGGGTGGTGCTGGTGGTGCTGCTGGCGGTGATCAGCGAATATGCCGGTGCGCTGGGCACCATGGTCGGCGCTTCGCGCCGCTACGACGGCCCGATGGGCAAGAGCGACCGGGCGCTGTGTTTCGGCGTGATCGGCGCCGGGGTGGCCAGCGGCCTGTTGCCGCTGGCCTGGATCGACTGGCTGATGTTGCTGATCGCGGCCCTGCTGCTGCTGACCATCGGCAACCGTGTGCGCCAGGGCCTGGCCGAGCTGGCCGCGAGTCGGCGGGGCCGCGACGACCAGGCCTGAGCGGGAATGGGCGAACGCCATGGAGGTGGGCGCCCGCAGGAAGCAACCCCGCCGGGTTCCCGGCCGGGGCAACGACATAGGGACATCACATGCGCGACGTACAGGAACTGCGTTTCACCACCCACGACGGGGTAGAGCTCTTCTACCGCCACTGGCCGGCCAGCCGCCCGGCGCCGGACGGCACGCGCCAGGCGGTGCTGCTGTTCCACCGCGGCCATGAGCACTCCGGGCGGATCGCCCACCTGGTCGACGAACTCGACCTGCCGGAACACGACTTCTTCGCCTGGGACGCCCGTGGCCACGGCCTCTCGCCAGGCGCCCGCGGCGACAGCCCGAGCTTTGCCACCAGCGTGCGCGACGTACAGACCTTCGTCGACCATATCCAGGCCGTCCACGGTATCGCCGAAGAGCGGATGGCGGTGGTGGCGCAGAGCGTCGGCGCGGTGCTGGTTTCCACCTGGGCCCACGACTACGCGCCGAAGGTGCGCGCACTGGTGCTGGCTTCGCCGGCGTTCCAGGTCAAGCTCTACGTGCCGTTCGCCCGCAGCGGGCTGAAACTGATGCGCCTGTGGCGCGGCAATTTCTTCGTCAACAGCTATGTCAAGGCACGCTTCCTCAGTCACGACCCGCAGCGGATCGCCTCCTACGACAGCGACCCGCTGATCGCCAAGGCGATCTCGGTGAACGTCCTGCTCGGCCTCTACGAAGCTGCCGAGCGGGTGGTAGCGGACGCACAGGCGATTCAGATTCCCACCCAACTACTGATTTCCGGGGCCGACTTCGTCGTCCATCGTGCGCCGCAGGAGCGCTTCTTCGAGCGTCTCGGCAGCCTGCGCAAGGAAAAGCACATCCTGCCCGGCTTCTTCCACGACACCCTTGGCGAGCGCGATCGTCACCTGGCCGTCGGCCGTGCCCGGCGCTTCCTCCTCGAGGCATTCGCCACGGCACCTGAACGACCGAGCCTGCTCGATGCCGACCGCCTGGGCCATACCTGCGCCGAGGCCGAGGCGCTGGCCGCGCCGTTGCCGAAGAACTCGCCGCGCGATCTCTACTGGCGCGCCACCCGTGCCGGGCTGCGCCTGGGCAGCCTGTGGTCGGACGGGGTCAAGCTGGGCTTCGACACCGGCTTCGATTCCGGCAGCACCCTCGACTATGTCTACCGCAACCAGCCCAGCGGCAGCGGCCCGCTGGGTCGCCTGATCGACCGCAACTACCTGGACTCCATCGGCTGGCGCGGCATCCGCCAGCGCAAGCTGCACGCCGAGGAGCTGCTGCGCCTGGCCATGCAGCGGTTGCGCGAGGAGCAGCGCGAGGTGCGCATCGTCGACATCGCCGCCGGCCACGGCCGCTACATCCTCGAAGCCCTGCAAGGCGTCGAGCCGCTGCCGGAAAGCATCCTCCTGCGCGACTACAGCGAGATCAACGTGCGTGACGGCAGCGCCCTGATCGAAAGCAAGGGCCTCGCCGGCATCGCCCGCTTCGTCAAGGGCGATGCCTTCGATCGCGCCGACCTGGCGGCGCTGCAACCGAAGCCGAGCCTCGGGGTGGTTTCCGGGCTCTACGAGCTGTTCGCCGACAACCGCATGGTCGGCGACTCCCTCGCCGGCCTCGGCGAGGCGTTGGAGGAGGGCGGCTACCTGGTCTACACCGGACAGCCCTGGCACCCGCAGCTGGAACTGATCGCCCGCGCGCTGACCAGCCACCGCCAGGGCCAGGCCTGGGTGATGCGGCGCCGGACCCAGGCGGAAATGGACCAGCTGGTGGCCGCCGCCGGCTTCCGCAAGATCACCCAGCGGGTCGACCAGTGGGGCATCTTCAGCGTATCGCTGGCGCAGAAGGTCGCCCGCTGATGGCGCCGCGCGAGCCGGGGGTACTGAAACGGGCGGTGCTCTGGCTGCTGTTCCTCGGCCCGTTCTTCTTCGCCAGCTATGGCCTGGCCAACTGGTTGACCAGCCAGCGCGGCGACGTCGGCAGCCTGGTCTTCGACTGGGAACGCGGGATGCCGCTGTGGCCCTGGACCATCCTGCCGTACTGGTCGATCGACCTGCTCTACGGCCTGTCGCTGTTGTTGCCGCGGGACAAGCGCGAGCTGGACACCCACTGCCTGCGCCTGCTCAGCGCCCAGGTGCTGTCGGTGACCTGCTTCCTGCTGTTCCCCCTGCGCTTCACCTTCGAACGGCCGGAACTGGGCGGCGTGTTCGGCTGGCTGTTCGACGTGCTGATGGGGTTCGACAAACCGTACAACCAGGCACCGTCGCTGCACATCGCCCTGCTGGTAGTGCTCTGGGTCTGCTACGCGCGCTACGCCAGCGGCGCCTGGCGCTGGCTGCTGCATGGCTGGTTCGCGCTGATCGGGCTGTCGGTGCTGACCACCTGGCAGCACCATTTCATCGACGTGCCCACCGGCGCGCTGGCCGGTTGGCTGTGCGTCTGGCTGTGGCCGCAGGCGCAGCCCGCGCCGTTCGCCCGCGCCAGTCTGAGCCGCGACCGGCAACGGCGGCGGCTGGCCGCTCGCTACGGCCTCGGCGCGCTGGCCTGCGCCGCCGTCGCCTTTGCCGTCGGCGGTGCGGCGTTGTGGCTGTGCTGGCCGGCGCTGGCGCTGGCGCTGGTGGCGCTGAACTACCTGCTGTTCGGCGCCGCCGGCTTCCAGAAGGGCAGCACTGGCCGCCTGAGCGCCGCCGCGCGCTGGCTGCTGGCGCCATATCTGCTTGCCGCGCGGATCAACGCCTGGCTCTGGACCCGTCGCCGGCCGCAGCCGGACGAGGTGCTGCCGGGCCTCTGGCTGGGGCGCCTGCCGTCGTCCGCGGAACTGGCCGACGGCCGCTTCCGCGCATTGCTCGACGCTACCGCCGAACTTTCCTGCAAGCCGCAGGGGCTGGCCTATCGCAGCCTGCCGTTGCTCGACCTGGTCGCGCCGGACGTCGAGGACTGCCGGCGCGCCGCGGTGCTGATCGACGAACTGCTGGCGCAAGGGCCGCTGCTGGTGGCCTGTGCCCTGGGCTATTCGCGCAGCGCCACGCTGGTCGCCGCCTGGCTGCTGCTCAGCGGCCGCGCGGCGGACGTCGAGTCGGCCGTGGCCGTGTTACGTCGGGCGCGACCGCAAGTGCTGCTGGGCGAGGCCCAGCGGCGGACCCTCGCGGCGCTGAGCGGGAGCGTGCCGGAGCCATCGGCGGAACTGGGCGAGGTGCGCCATGCCTGAGCAAACCCTGGCCCTGGTGGCGGCCCTGCTGCGCCGTGGCCGCGAGCTTGACCGGCTGTCCGCCGCACTGACCCTGCTGGCCATCGGGCTGGGCCTGTACCAGGCCGTGCAGGGCATCGGCTGGCGCTATTTCGCTGCGGCGATGCTGGCGATCGCCATGCTCGGCCTGTGGCAGAAGTACTGGGCGCTGCGAGTGGCCCTGGACGCCGAACTGTTCGAACGTTTCAGCCACGTCGGCGACAGGCTGGAAGCGCAGACCCAAGACCTGGACCGGGCCCTGGCCGATCTCGGCCTGGCCCGCGCGGACGCCGCAGGGCGCACCTGGCACCAGCGCAGCCGCGGCGCCCTGCGCCTGCTACGCTGGCAGGCGCTGGCCTGTGGCGCCCAGTTCCTGCTGGCCTTGTCGTGCCTGTTGTCGGTCCCTCTATTCAACGCTCAAACCTGAAGAGTCTTCCCATGCTCGAATCAGTCGTCGCCTATGGCATCATCGCCGGCGCCCGCGCCATCACCGGCTTGCGCAGCCTCTGGCTGGGCACCACGCCGATCCCCAAGCAACGCATCTATTACGCCAACCACAGCAGCCATGGCGACTTCGTCCTGCTCTGGGCCTCGTTGCCGCCGGAGGTGCGGCGGCGTACCCGGCCGGTGGCGGGCGCCGACTACTGGAACAAGGCCGGCCTGCGCAGCTACGTGATCAACAAGGTGTTCAACGGCGTGCTGGTCGACCGCCAGCGCAGCGAGGCCAATGCCAATCCGCTCGAACCCCTCGACCGCGCCCTGGACGGCGGCGATTCGCTGATCATCTTCCCCGAGGGCACCCGCAACCTGGACGACGAGGTCAAGCTGTTGCCATTCAAGAGCGGTATCTACCACCTGTCCCTGGCCCACCCGGACGTCGAGCTGGTGCCGGTCTGGCTGGCCAACCTCAACCGGGTCATGCCCAAGGGCCGCATGCTGCCGTTGCCGCTGCTCTGCACCCTGAGCTTCGGCAAGCCGCTGGTCGCCACGGCGGAAGAAGGCAAGGAGGCGTTCCTCGAACGAGCGCGCATGGCCCTGCTGGACCTGGCGCCGGAAGAGGAGGCCTGAGATGAACGAACAGACCTGGATGCTCTTCGGCGGGATCGGCGCGCTGCTGCTGCTCGCCTCGCTGGTCGGCTTCGTCCTCAAGTGGCGCGCCGGTCCCGGCCCGAACGCGGTGATCGACAACCTGAACGCGCGGATCAACGCCTGGTGGGCGATGGTCCTGGTGATCGGTTTCGCCTTCTGGCTTGGCCAGGCGGCGGTAATCCTGCTGTTCTATGGCGTGTCGTTCTACGCCCTGCGCGAGTTCATCACCCTCACCCCGACCCGGCGCAGCGACTACCCGGCGCTGGTGGCGGCGTTCTACTTCGTGCTGCCGATGCAGTACCTGCTGATCTACATCGACTGGTACAGCATGTTCTCGATCTTCATCCCGGTGTACGTGTTCCTGCTGTTGCCGATCCTCGCCTCGCTGGGCGGCGACACCAAGCACTTCCTCGAGCGCGCCTCGAAAGTGCAGTGGGGCCTGATGCTGGCGGTGTTCTGTATCTCCTTCGTGCCGGCGCTGCTGACCCTCGACATCCCCGGCTTCGAGGGGCGCAACCTGCTGCTGATCGCCTACCTGGTGATCGTCGTGCAGCTCTCCGACGTGATGCAGTACATCTGCGGCAAGCTGTTCGGCAAGCGCAAGATCGCTCCCAACCTGTCGCCGTCGAAGACCGTCGAAGGCTTCGTCGGCGGCATCGCCCTGGCCACCGCCATCGGCGCCTCGCTGTGGTGGATCACCCCGTTCAACCTCTGGCAGGCGGCGTTGATCGCGCTGCTGATCAACCTGCTGGGCTTCTTCGGCGGCCTGGTGATGTCGGCGATCAAGCGCGACCGTGGGGTCAAGGACTGGGGGCACATGATCGAAGGTCACGGTGGCATGCTCGACCGCCTGGACTCGGTGTGCTTCGCCGCGCCGATCTTCTTCCACGTGGTGCGCTACTGGTGGACGCCCTGAGGTTCGCCTGGCGCCGAGGGGAGCGGGGCGGTTGCCGATGGCGGCCGCCCCGTCGTCGTTTTCCCGCCGTGTAGGCAGCCAGGAAATTGCGAGCGATAGAGACCCGTAGGGCGGATACNAGGCGGTATCCGCCGAAACCCCGGATAAGCGGCGGATAACCGCAAGCGGTGATTCGCCCTACAACCAGGCTCCGGCATACGGGGACGTGACTGCAGCTTCACTGTCTCAGAGATTGACCAGGCGCATGCCTTCCTCGCTATAGCGACTGCCGGCGACCGCCTCGGCGGGGAAGATCGCATCCAGCTCGGCCAGTTCCGCCGCGCTCAGGCGCAATTCCGTCGCGGCGACGTTCTCCTCCAGGTAGCGCCGCTGCTTGGTGCCGGGAATCGGGATCAGGTCATCGCCCTGCGCCAGCACCCAGGCCAGCGCCAGTTGCGAGGGTTTCACGCCCTTGGCTGCGGCCAGTTCGCCGACCTTGTCCACCAGCTTCAGGTTCTTCGCGAAGTTCTCGCCCTGGAAGCGCGGGCTGAAACGACGGTAGTCGTCGGCGGCGAAGTCTTCCGGGCGCTTCAGGGTGCCGGTAAGGAAACCTCGGCCCAGCGGGCTGTAGGGGACGAAGGCGATGCCCAGGCGACGGCAGGCGGCGAGCACCCCGGTGTCCTCCGGATCGCGGGTCCACAGCGAGTACTCGCTCTGCAACGCGCTGATCGGGTGCACCCGGTGGGCACGCTCGAGGGTTTCCGCCGAGGCTTCGCTGAGACCGATGTGGCGGATCTTGCCGGCCTTCACCAGGTCGGCGAGGGCGCCGACGCTGTCCTCGATGGGTACCTGCGGGTCCATGCGGTGCTGATAGTACAGGTCCAGGCGGTCGGTACCGAGGCGCTTCAGGCTGCCTTCGATGGCGCGGCGGATGTACGCCGGGCTGCCGTCGACGCCGCGCGCCCGGGGATTGGCAGGGTCGCGGACGATGCCGAACTTGCTGGCCAGGAACACCTGCTCGCGTTTGCCGCGCAGGGCCTCGCCGAGCAGTTCCTCGTTACTGTGCGGGCCGTACATGTCGGCGGTATCGAAGAAGTTCAGCCCGAGTTCCACGGCGCGATGCAGGGTGGCGATGGCCTCCTGGCGGTCGCCGCCGGTGGTGTAGAAGTCGGTCATGCCCATGCAGCCGAGGCCGATGGCGGAGACGGAAGGGCCGTTGTGGCCGAGTTGACGGGTTTTCATGTGTCGAGCCTCGCGGGAGGGAAGGAAAACGTCGTCATTCTTCGCTCTGCATTGGTCTGGATAAAGCCCATAATTACGGTTTTACCATTCGTATTTTCCAAATAATCGAGGGTGTCCGATGGATCGTTTCCAGGCCATGCAGGCCTTCACCCGCATCGTCGAGCTGGGCGCCTTCGGCAAGGCCGCGGACAGCCTGGAGCTGCCGCGCGCCAGCGTGACCCAGGCGATCCAGCAACTGGAGGCGCACCTTGGCGTGCAGTTGCTGCAGCGCACCACCCGCCAGGTCAGCCTGACCCTCGACGGGCAGGCCTACTACGAGCGTTGCGTGCGCCTGCTGGCGGACCTGGAGGAGGCGGAAAGCTGCTTTCCACGCGTCCTGAACAACCCGCGCGGGCGCTTGCGGGTCGACCTGCCGGGCGCACTGGGGCGGATGCGGGTGATTCCGTTCCTGCCGGAGTTCTGCGAGCGCTACCCGGAACTGGAGCTGCAGTTGAGCAGCAACGATCGCCTGGTCGACCTGCTGCGCGAGGGTGCGGACTGCGTGCTGCGGGTCGGCGAGCTGCACGATTCCAGCCTGGTCGGCCGGCACCTGGCCGACCTGCCGCAGGTGACCTGCGCCAGCGCCGCCTACCTGGAGCGTCATGGCCATCCGCGGCAGCTCGCCGAGCTCGGCGGGCACCTCGCGGTGAACTACCAGTCGCCTTCCAGCGGGCGTACCTTCGACTTCGAGTTCAGCGTCGACGGGCGCCTGCGCACGTTGCCGATGCGCAGCCGGGTCAGCGTCAACAACGCCGATGCCTACGTCGCCGCCTGCCGGGCCGGGCTCGGGCTGATCCAGGCGCCGCACTATCACGTCGCCGCCGGCCTGGCCGACGGTAGCCTCCGACAAGTGCTCGGAGAATGGTTGCCGCCATCGCTGCCGCTGCATGCCGTGTATCCCTCGCAGCGCCAGTTGTCGCCGCGGGTGAGGGTGTTCGTCGACTGGCTGGTGGAACTGTTCGGTCGCCAGGCGGCCGGCGAGACGCAATGAGACGCAGGCTTTCCGGGCGAAGATTTTTCTCGATTTCGCCGAGAGAACCTCGTTAGGATCGGCAGCCTAGGCCTGTCGAGCAGGGATGTTCGTCCGAGTTCCGGATGCCCGCTGCCGCCAGGCCGCATTCATTCGAACAAGAATAAGGATCGCTGATGGAAAGCTTGCAGAAGTGGGTGGTCGACCTGAACGGCGTGGTCTGGGGGCCGTTGATGCTGGTGCTGATTCTCGGCACCGGCCTGTACCTGATGCTGGGGTTGAAGTTCATGCCCCTGGTGCGCCTGGGAGTCGGCTTTCGCCTGCTCTGGCAGGGGCGTAGCAAGGATGACGAGAGCAGCGGCGAGATCAGCCCGTTCCAGGCGCTGATGACCTGCCTGGCGGCCACCGTCGGTACCGGCAACATCGCCGGGGTGGCCACGGCGATCTTCCTCGGCGGCCCGGGCGCGCTGTTCTGGATGTGGTGCACCGCGCTGGTGGGAATGGCCACCAAGTTCTCCGAAGTGGTGCTGGCGGTGCACTACCGCGAGAAGGATGAGCGCAACGAACACGTCGGCGGTCCGATGTATGCCATCAAGAACGGTCTGGGCAAGCGCTGGGCCTGGCTCGGCGCGGCCTTCGCGTTGTTCGGCGGGCTCGCCGGCTTCGGTATCGGCAACATGGTCCAGGTCAACAGCATGGCCGATGCCCTGGAGGTTTCCTTCGGCGTGCCCGACTGGGTCACCGGGGTCGCCACCATGCTCGTCACCGGGCTGGTGATCCTTGGCGGCATCCGCCGTATCGGCAAGGTCGCCGAAGCCCTGGTGCCCTTCATGTGCGTCGGCTACATCGTCGCCTCGGTGATCGTCCTGGTGGTCCATGCCGAGGCGATTCCCGGCGCGTTCCAACTGATCTTCACCCACGCCTTCACGCCGATCGCCGCCACCGGCGGCTTCGCCGGCGCAGCGGTGATGGCGGCAATCCGTTTCGGTGTCGCACGCGGGATCTTCTCCAACGAGGCCGGCCTCGGCACCGCCGGCATCGCCCAGGCCGCCGGCACGACCCATAGCGCGGTGCGTTCGGGCCTGATCGGTATGCTCGGCACCTTCATCGATACCCTGATCATCTGCAGCCTGACCGGCCTGGCGATCATCACCTCGGGCGTCTGGACCAGCGGCGCCAGCGGCGCGGCGCTGTCCTCGGCGGCGTTCGAGGCGGCGATGCCGGGCGTCGGCCACTACATCCTGTCGCTGGCCCTGGTGGTGTTCGCCTATACCACCATCCTCGGCTGGAGCTACTACGGCGAGCGCTGCTGGGAGTACCTGGCGGGCACCCGGGCGATCCTGCCGTTCCGGATCGTCTGGACCCTGGCGATTCCGTTCGGCGCCATGACCCAGCTGGACTTCGCCTGGCTGGTGGCGGATACCCTCAACGCGCTGATGGCGATTCCCAACCTGATCGCCTTGCTGCTGCTGAGTCCGGTGGTGTTCCGCCTGACCCGGGAGTATTTCGCCAAGGCCAGGAGTTGAGCCTCGGGGGACGGCGACGCTCAAACCCGAGGTTTTCGCTCGGGTAAAGCGTGCTAGCATCGTCGCCGGCCCCGAATGCTTCCGCCGCCGGCCACAGGGCCGGCGGCTTCTCACTGACTAGAAGGATCAACGCAATGGCTCAAGTGACTCTCAAGGGCAACCCGGTCAACGTCGATGGCCAGCTCCCGCAGAAAGGCGCCCAGGCTCCGGCCTTCAGCCTGGTCGGCGGCGACCTCGCCGACGTGACCCTGGAAAACTTCGCCGGCAAGCGCAAGGTGCTGAACATCTTCCCCAGCGTCGACACCCCGACCTGCGCCACCTCGGTGCGCAAGTTCAACGTCGAGGCCGGCAAGCTGGCCAACACCGTGGTGCTGTGCATCTCCGCCGACCTGCCGTTCGCGCAGAAGCGCTTCTGCGGCGCCGAAGGCCTGGAGAACGTAGTCAACCTGTCGACCCTGCGCGGTCGCGAGTTCCTCGAGAACTATGGCGTGGCCATCGCCAGCGGCCCGCTGGCCGGCCTGGCCGCGCGCGCCGTGGTGGTGCTCGACGAGCAGAACAAGGTGCTGCACAGCGAACTGGTCGGCGAAATCGCCGACGAGCCGAACTACGCGGCGGCCCTGGCGGCTCTCTGAGCCCCACGGCCAACCCGCTTCGTCCCATGACCGTCAGCCAGGCTGGCTGGTAACGGGCGAACCCGAATCCCTTGGCTGCTCGCCTCGGGCCATGAGCAGGGCGGATAATCGCAGCGCGGTCATCCGCCCTGCGTCGCAGAGACGCAGCGCTAGCGCATGGCGACCTGGTGGCGCCGGCTGACGCTGGCGAAGGCGCTCCGGAACGCCTGCATCTCTTCCTCGCTGCCTACCGTCACGCGGACCCAGTTGGGCCAGGAGGCCCACGGGCGGCCGACGTGCACCCGCTGTTTCTCCAGTTCGGCGATGACCAGCTCGGCGGGACGGCGCATATCCACCATGAAACAGTTGGACTGTGAGGCGGTGCAGCGGAAGCCCTGCTGGCGCAGCCAGGCGATGGTGCGCTCGCGGACCTCTGCGTTCTGCTGCTTGCGCCGTGGCACCAGATCGTCGTCACGCAGGCTTTCCAGCCCGGCGTGGGCGGTTGGCGAGGGCACCACGTTGTGGCCGCCGAAGCGCTCCAGCCGCGCCAGCAGCTGCGGATGCCCGATGGCCAGGCCGAGCCGGGCGCCGGCCATCCCGTAGAGTTTCGAGAAGGTACGCAGGACCAGCACATCCTGGCGCTGGACGGCCAGGCCGACGACGCTGGGCGCGTCGGAAAAATGGATATACGCCTCGTCGACCAGCACCACGCTGCGCTCGGGCTTGCGTTCGATCGCCCTGACGATCCGCTCGTGCGGGGTGAGGGTGCCGGTCGGGTTGTTCGGGTTGCAGATATAGATCAGCCCGGCGTCGCGTTGCGCGGCGGCGAGCATGCGCTCGATGTCGTGGGCCGCCTCGGCGTCCAGCGGCACGGCAGCGACCTTCGCCCCCTGGGCCTGGGCGGCGCCAACCACGGAGTCGTAGGAGGGATCGGCTGCGGATTCCACACCATCCGGCCACCCAGTCCACGCTCATCTGGCCAGGCATTCCACGGCCATCTGGCCACCTGTTCCACGGCCATCCGGCCGGGCAGTCGGAGCGCAGCGACGCAGGGGTGGCATTGTTAGTCTGAGGTGCCCGGCGTCGTCAATTTCTGCGTCCGTTTGCGCATTGATTCACCCTTCAGATTGATCCGATAAGCGTTGTGCACCAGGCGGTCGAGGATGGCGTCGGCCAGGGTCGGGTCGCCGATCAGCTCGTGCCAGTTGTCCACCGGCATCTGGCTGGTGACGATGGTCGAGCGCTGGCCGTAGCGGTCGTCCAGTAGCTCCAGCATGTCGCGCCGCTGTTCGGCGGTGAACGGGGCCAGGCCCCAGTCGTCGAGGATCAGCAGGTCGGTCTTGGCGTAGCTGCTCATCAGCTTGGCGAAGCGGCCGTCGCCATGGGCCAGACCCAGTTCTTCCAGCAAACGTGGCAGGCGCAGGTAGCGCACGCTGTAGCCCTCCCGGCAGGCCTGGTGGGCCAGGGCACAGGCCAGCCAGGTTTTACCGACACCGGTGGGGCCGCCGATGATCAGGTTGAGGCCGTCGCGCAGCCACTGGCCACTGCTCAGTTGCAGGATCAGCGCCTTATCCAGTCCGCGCGGGCTGCGGTAGTCGATGTCTTCGAGGCAGGCGTTGTGCTTGAGCCGGGCCTGGCGCAGGCGGCTGCTCAGGCGCTTGTCATCGCGTTCGGTCAGCTCGCGGTCGACCAGCAGGCCGAGGCGTTCTTCGAAGCTCAGGCTGTCGATGTCCGGGGTTTTCAGTTGTTCATTCAGCGCCTTGAGCATGCCGTGCAGGCGCAGGGTTTGCAGCTTGTCCAGGGTCGGATGGGGCAGCATGGTGGGATTCCTTGGGGTCAGTGGTAGTAGGCGGATCCGCGCAGGTTGGCGTGGTCGTCCGGCAGCAGCGGCAGGTTGGTTTGAGCTAGCGGCAGGTTTTCCAGCCCCTGGCGCAGGATCGATTCGAGGCTCTTGTAGCTGCACGTGCCGAGGCTGATGGCGCGACGGCAGGCCAACTCCAGACGCGCCTCACCGTGGGTTTTACCCAGGCGCAGGATGCCCAGGCAGGCCCGGTAGCCCTGCTGCGGATGGATGCGCCGTTCGAGGATGTGCCGGATCACGCCGGCGGTGTTCGGCCCGGTCTGCTCGGCCCAGCGGATCAGCCGTTGCGGCGTCCACTCGGCATGCTCGCGATGGCTCTTGGGCATGTGCTCGGCCTGCGTGCTGTGCCTGCCCTTGTGCATTGAGCGCAGGTGGCTGGCCACTCGCTGGTTGGCGTGGAAAAACTCGACGGTGCGCGCCGTCAGGCGCACCTCCAGCTGCTTCTTCACCAGTTGATACGGCACCGAGTAGTAATGCCCATCGACCTCGACGTGGTAGTCGATGTGCACCCGCGCCTTCTTCCACTCGGCGTAGACGTAGGGTTGCTCCGGCAGGGGGCGCAGCGCCGGACGATCCAGGCTGTCGAAGGCCGACTGCCGGGAGCCCGGCAGCTTCTTGAACGGGCGTTGGTTGAGCCGCTCCAGCAGCCCGGCGATGGCCGTGTTGAGTTCATCCAGGGAGAAGAACTGCCGATTCCTCAGTGCGGCGAGGATCCAACGCTCGACCACCTGCACGCCGACTTCGGCCTTGGCCTTGTCGCGCGGTTTGCGTGCCCGCGCCGGCACCACCGCCACGCCATAGTGCTCGGCCAGATCGCGGTAGCTGGGGTTGATGTCCGGCTCGTAGCGGTGACTCTTGCTCACCGCGCTGCGCAGGTTGTCCGGCACCACGATCTCCGGCACGCCGCCGAGGAAGGCGAAGCAGCGGGCATGGGAGCCTAGCCAGTCCGGCAGCTGCTGCGACCAGGTGGCTTCGGCGAAGGTGTAGCTGGACGCGCCGAGCACCGCGACGAACACCTGCGCCTGGCGGATCTCGCCGCTGTGGCGATCGATAACCGGCACCGTCTGGCCGGCATAGTCGACGAACAGCTTCTCGCCGACGCGGTGCTCCTGACGCATCACCACGTCCAACTTGCCCTGCCAGGCTCGGTAGTGCTCACAGAACCAGCTGTACTGAAAGCCCTGAGGCTGGCTCAGGCGGTACTCCTGCCAGAGCAGCGCCAGGGTCACCCCGGGGCGGCGCAGTTCGGCATGCACCCATGCCCAATCGGGTAAAGGCCGCTTCTCACTGGCAACCGCCGGGGCCGGCGGGAACAGTTGCTGCTCCAACTCGGCATCGGACAACGAACAGGGCCAACTGAGACCGCTGGCGGCAAAACGATTGAGGTAGTCGCCGACGGTGACACGACCGACCTGCACGCTGACCGCAATCTGGCGAGCCGATAGTCCGACCTCGAACTTGAGACGTAGTACTTCGCGAATCTTACGCATGGATAAACGCTCCACGACGACCTCTCTGCTTCGAAAAAGAGGTCGATGGTAGTGAAGAAATCCTGCGTTACTGCCTGCCCGGTTGAGTGGCCGGATGGCCGTGGAATCAGTGGCCGGATGCGCGTGGAATGGGTGGCCGGATCACCGTGGAATCGGTGGTCAGATGCTCATGGAATGGGTGGCCAGATGACCGTGGAATCCGCA
>NZ_JBQENS010000031.1:0-85702 GCF_052044465.1 Pseudomonas sp. 22490
GCAACGCCTCGGTCTACGGGCGTGGCGAGACGTACATGTTCGGCTCGGCCAACGGCCTGCAACTGTCGATCTATAACAAGACCCTCCAGGCTCGGGCCACCGACAAGCTCGACTATTGGGAAAGCGTGTGGGCGACCCTGAACGGGGATCCGTTCGGCGATGGCGACCCGGCCTATAACCCCCTGGAAACGGTGTGGCGGATCGAGTTTCGCTATCACCACTCCATCGTCCAGCAGTTCTCCGAAGGCTCACGTATGGCCTCGGGAGAGGTCATCGGCTGCCGCACCTACGAGGGCCTTTGCCCGCACCTACAGGGGCTGTGGAACTATGCCTGCGAGGCATTCCGTGTGCTCTCTCGGGAGGGCATGTATGACGCCTTCTGGAGCCTGATCAGCCAGGATGCTCGCGTCCAAGTCGAGTGCGATCCGCTGATTGAGCGCACCGAGTATCGGCGCTATTACAAGACTGCCAAGGGTTTCAGTGGACGTAACTGCGAGATGTTTCTCGGCCAGTTCGTGAGCCTGATCGCGCGGGAGCGTGTCCCGGCAAAAAAGGCTATTGAGTCCGCCCGCAAATTGGAGTTCTGGCACGTTATCGAAGACCACTATCTCGCCAAGGGTTGGACTCGTCGCGATCTGGAAAGGCACATACACAAGCTGATGTGTGATCGGTATCTGCGGCGGGGGTATGCCGTCTAATGTCGATCACCAAGCTCCCCGATGGCCGTTGGTTCGTCGATGTAGAACCTATCAAGGGCAAGCGCTTTCGCAAGCGGTTCAAGACCAAGATGGAGGCGCAGCAATTCGAGGCCACCGCGCGTCAGAAGTGTGCGGAAAACCCCTGCTGGACGCTCAGGCCGAAGGACCGTCGGCGTCTCTCGGAGTTGGTCGAACTCTGGTATGAACTGCACGGCCAGACCCTGAGCAACGGGCATCGTTGCGTGGCGATTCTGCGGTTGGTGGCAAAGGACCTGGGCGACCCGGTCGCTGTCTCCCTGGAGCCCGCGAAAGTGGCTCGGTTGCGTAGCCGGCAGATAGCCAATGGCATGTCGGGCAAGACCGCGAATAACCGTCTTGGCTACCTCAAGTCCATGTACAACGAATTGTGTCAACTCGGCGTCATTGACTATGAGAATCCGGTAGGGCGCATGCGGCCGCTCAAGCTTCAGGAAAGACCGCTGTCGTACCTGACCAAGCATCAGGTGTCCGAACTGCTTACGGCCCTGGATGCGCGCACCACGTCGCCACATCCGAAGATGGTCGCTCGTATCTGCCTCGCGACAGGGGCTCGATGGGGTGAGGCTCAGGCGCTGACGCCGGAACGTCTGAAAGGTAATGCGGTGATCTTTGCCAACACCAAGTCCAAGCGTGTGCGCTCGGTGCCGATCTCGGAAGAATTGGGCGCCGACCTTCGCCTGCATTGGCAGACCCACGGGCCGTTCACGAACTGCCTTGGCGTGTTCCGCCTGGTGCTGCTGTCGACCTCGATCAAGCTGCCGAAGGGGCAGGCCAGCCACGTACTGCGCCACACGTTCGCCAGTCACTTCATCATGAACGGCGGGCACATCGTGACCCTACAACACATCCTGGGGCACGCCTCGTTGTCGATGACGATGCGATATGCGCACCTCTCCCAAGACCACCTATCTGAAGCTGTTCGATTCAACCCGCTCATAGGTTGAAGGCTGCGGGGGTCGACAGAGGGAAAGAAAAATAGACTTGAGGTGGTTCAAATTCGGTCTGAATTCGGATTATGATGTTGGAGCCGACGGTAGACAGACTGCCGACGCGCGAATCCCACTCGTCGCCTGGATATGGAGCGTGGTGGAGTTCGAACACCGTAGAACCTGAGTTCCAGGCCTTAAGTGTTCCCACAGCAATGGAGGTACCGGCTCATGCGAGTCGAGACAATTAGTTATTTGAAACGTCATGCGGCTGACCTGGATTTATCCGAGCCAATGGTCGTCACGCAGAACGGTGTTCCTGCCTATGTGGTTGAGTCATATGCTGAGCGGAAGCAGCGCGATGAAGCAATTGCGCTGGTGAAGTTGCTTGCGATTGGCTCCCGCCAGTACGCAGAAGGCAAGCATCGCTCTGTTGATGATTTGAAAGCTCGCCTTTCCAGGAGGTTCGCTCAGCCAGAATAAGGAGGTTTAATGTCCCCGGTCGTCATTCGTTTTACTGATACCGCAGAGCAAAGCATCGAAGACCAAGTCCACCACTTGGCTCCATTCCAAGGTGAACAGGCTGCATTCCAGTCAGTACTGAGCCTTTTGGATGAGATTGAAGAGAAGATTTCACTTGCACCTAAAGGTTACCCAGTCAGCCAGCAGGCGAGTCTTCTGGGGGTGCTGAGCTATCGCGAGCTTAATACCGGCCCCTATCGTGTTTTTTACGAATTCCACGAAGAGCAAGGCGAGGCGGCAGTGATCTTGGTTCTGCGACAGAAGCAGAGCGTTGAGCAGCAATTGATCCGCTACTGCTTGGTGGGGCCAATCGAGTGATGGCTTTCTACTCCTGAGCATGTAGCGCTGAATGCGCCTCGACACTTCTTCGACACCTTTCCTTCCCCCAAAAAGCAAAGCCCCCGAAACGCTAGGCATTTCAGGGGCTTGGCAGGGGGATTTGGAGCGGGTGATGGGAACAGCACCCGGTCGCTAACTCGTTTATTACGAACGTTTTTTCCGATCCAAGCGTCACGGAATGGACTCGATTGTGGACTCAAGTCTTCGGCCTGGTCAACGCAGGCCGTTGCGGGTGATCCAAAGCGAGCCAAGCACATCCATCAACAGCCAGAGCATCGGATTTCATTCGGAAGTCTATCTGTCTACTGGCACATCACGCCACAGGCCGCTACGGACAGGTGAGCTGCGTCCTCAAAGGATTGACTCATCATCGACAGGCCCGGTCCCGCCCGCCTTTCGCCCGCTCGATGAACCGCTTCATGGGCTCCGAGGGTTCGCCCCGGCGGCGCAGCAGGTAGGTAGAGAGCACCGGTGGGCTGCCGGCCAAGGGACGAATGGAGATGTCCGGGCGCTGTAGCGTCTGCACCTGCGAGGCGATGGCGAAGCCGATGCCGTAGCCGGCACCGACCAGGGTCAGCATCACGCCCAGGCTGGTCACTTCATCGACCAGCTTGAGCGGCGTGCCTGCGTCCTGCAGCAGCGCTTGAATCTGATGGCGGCAGCCCGATCCCGATTCGGGATGGCACAGAACCAGCGGGAACTTCAGGGCTTCGGCCAGCGGCACCTGCACGTGTGCCAGCAAGGGGTGGCGTGCGGGCACGATCACCGACAGCGGATCGGTCCACACCGGCTCGGCGACGAGGCCATCATGTACCGCGTTTGACAACGCAAAGCCGATGTCCAGCAGATCGTCGTGCAGCGTCTTGAGCTGCTGCGCGAACGGCAGCTCGAAGACGCGAATCTCCATCTCGGGCTCCTCCTCGCGGCTGCGTGCCAGCAAGGTGGCGATGCGGGGCTGCGCCAGGCCGTCGCAGATCGCGATGCGCAGATGGCCCTGGTAGCCCTGTGCCGCCGCCTTGGCGCTCTTGACTGCCTGCTCCACGGTGGCCTGCACGCGCCGGCATTCGCCGAGGAACACCTGGCCGGCCCAGGTCAGCCGCGTCAGGCGTGTGCTGCGGTCGAACAACTGCACGCCAAGCTGGCTTTCTAGGTCGCGCATCGCACGTGACACAGGCGATTGCTCGATGCCCAGACGCTCGGCTGCCCGGGCCAGATGCAGTTCTTCCGCGACTGCGATGAAGTAGCGCAGCAATCTGAAATCCAAGGCCACCTCCTGTTCGTCTTCTTCTGGTTCGGCCTCTCGGGCGCCAGCATCTCCATCCACATCCCGCCCACTTACGCCCCGCCAGGCTTGCGATGTGCCGGCGCCCTTCCGCCAATGAGGTGCGGAGGGCGACGTTTGCGCCCGCCAGAAATCGACCGTTGGCAGCCGTCTGAGATAGCAGTTCTGCTGTTCATCGAGACCTCTTTTTCGTGCTTCCCCTCTTGCGGTCTGGCTGCACAGTGGTAAGATAGTAATAGATTACTCACTTTTTGGGATGCAAGCAATGAGCGGACACTCCAGGCATCTACCGGCTGATGAGAGGCGCGCGGCCACCGTCGAGGCAGTGGTCGACTTGGCTGCCGAACAGAACCCCAGCGACATCACGACCACGGCCATCGCGCAGCGCATGGGGTTGACCCAGGGAGCACTGTTCCGTCACTTCCCGACTAAGGACGCAATCCTGCAGGCGGTGATGTCCTGGGTTACGGAACGCCTGCTCGCTCGAGTAGACAAGGCCGCAGAAGGTGCTACGTCCCCCCTCGCAGCTCTTGAAGCGATCTTCAAGACGCACATCGACTTCGTGGCCGAGCACCCGGGGGTGCCGAGGATGCTCTTCGGCGAATTACAGCGGCCGGGGGAGACCCTGCCCAAGCAAATGGTGCAGACCTTGACCCGTCAATATGGTGAGCGGTTGCGTCGACTGCTCGAAGCCGGTAAGGCGCGAAGCGAGCTGCATTCAGAACTGGATGTGGACGCGGCCGTCGTCTTGTTCATCGGCACAATTCAAGGGCTGGTGATGCAGTCGTTGCTGGCGGGCGATGTAGCACGCATCCGCCGCGACGCGCCAGCCGTGTTTGCCATCTATCTCCGTGGCATCACGCACACCCGATGAAACGCCTTCCATCCTGCCGCCACGCAGTTCCTCGGTCAGCCGAGAGGCACACCACGGTCATGCGATCGCGTTGCGCCTCCAGCGCGAATCCGCGTCATTCAACACTCAGCCCGACCGCCCGGCGGAATGCACACGCACGCCGCGACGACGACGAAGGCCTGGGAGTTTCCCCGATCAAGTAAAGGCCATGAAGATGACCACTCATCCACAACGCAGCATCTGGCACTGGCTGATCTCCCTGCTTGCGATCGGCTTCGGTCTGCTCACTCTTCGGGAGGGCGGCGCCGTTCTGTTTGTCGACGGCGCGGCGCGCCAAGCCGCCGGCCACTATGTGCCCTTCGTGCTCTGGTTCAATTTTCTGGCCGGGTTCGCCTACATCGTCGCCGGCGTCGGCTTGTGGATGCGCCGGCGCTGGGCCGCGTGGTTAGCGATTGTCATCACGGTGGCGACCGCACTCGTGTTCCTCGCTTTCGGAGTGCATGTGGCTCTGGGTGGCGCCTGGGAGCGACGCACGGTGGTCGCCATGACGCTGCGCACGTTGGTGTGGGCTGGCATAGCGGCCATCGCCTGGCGCCGGTCAGCGGCGAATGCGCCGGTCGCACGCGAGCACTGAGCACCTTTATCCAGCGGAAACCCATCGATGAAAACTCCAAACCTCCTCTTCAAGAAAACCCGTTGGGTCGTGATCGCCGTCGTCGTGCTCGCTCTTGGCGGCGCACTGGCGTTCTGGTTGTCGCGCGACCATGGACAACAAGATGCATTGCGCCTCTACGGCAACGTCGACATCCGCGAGGTGCAACTGGCCTTCCGTCAGCCCGGGCGCGTGATGCAAATGGCTTTCGATGAGGGCGATGCCGTCAGCGCGGGCGCGCGCCTGGCGGCGCTTGACGCGCAACCCTATCGGGAAGCACTTGCGGCAGCACAGGCCCAGGTGCAGGTGGCGCAGGCGGAACTGGCCAAGCTGCGCCGCGGTCTGCGACCGCAGGAAATCACCCAGGCGCGCGAAGCCCTCAGGCAGGCCCAGGCGCTCGCCACCGAGACCGAGCGCAATTTCCAGCGCCAGAGTGGCCTGCTGGCATCGGGCGCCAGCAGCCAGCGCACGGTCGATGCAGCCCGCACGGCGCGCGACCAGGCAGCCGCTGGCGTCGAAGCGGCCAAGGCGGCCCTGTCGCAAGCATCCGAAGGTTTTCGCAAGGAAGACATCGCCGCGGCAGAAGCTCGCCTTGCGGCCGCACAGGCTGCCGCAGCGCAAGCCACGACAGCCTTGGCGGACACCGAGTTGATGGCGCCCAGTAGCGGCACCGTCATCGCACGAGTGCGGGAGCCCGGCAGCATGGTCGCAAGCCAGAGCGCGGTCTACAGCCTGAGCCTGGACAAGCCGGTTTACGTGCGCGCCTACGTGGGCGAGTCGGACTTGGGGCGCATCGCGCCCGGTACTGTGGTGCGCGTCAAAAGCGATTCATCAGAGAAGGTCTATCGCGGCCAGATCGGCTTCATCTCGCCGCGCGCCGAGTTCACCCCCAAGACGGTGGAGACGACGGATTTGCGCACGGATCTGGTCTACCGCCTGCGCATCGTCATCGACGAAGCCGACAGCGATAGTGCCTTGCGCCAGGGCATGCCGGTGACGATCGAGGTCGATGCGAAAGCCGGCACCCGTATCCCGGCGGGGGAGCGTTGAAATGCAGGCAAGCCCTGCTATCGCCGCCGTGCCTGCGGGTGCGGGCGAAGACGCTGCCATCGTCATCGAAGACGTGGACAAGCATTTCGGCGACGTAAAGGCGCTGCGGGGCTTGAGCGCGCGCATCCACTATGGACGGCTGACGGGTCTGGTCGGCCCCGACGGCGCCGGCAAGACGACGCTGATGCGGATTCTGACCGGCCTCCTGGTGCCGAACGCCGGCCACGTCACCTTGGCAGGCTATGACGTGGTCAAGGACAACGACGCCATTCATGTCGCCAGTGGCTACATGCCGCAACGCTTTGGCCTGTACGAAGACCTGTCGGTGATGGAGAACATGCGCCTGTATGCGCAGTTGCGCGGCATGGATGCGGACCGCAACGCCGATCTGTTTGCCGAGCTGCTGGACTTCACGCGGCTCGGACCCTTCACCAAACGCCTGGCCGGCAAGCTCTCCGGCGGCATGAAGCAGAAGCTGGGCCTTGCCTGTGCGCTCATGGCGCGGCCGAAGGTGCTGCTGCTGGACGAGCCGGGCGTGGGTGTCGACCCGGTCAGCCGCCAGGACTTGTGGCGCATGGTGCAGGCGCTGACCGATGAAGGCATGGCCGTGGTCTGGTCCACCGCCTATCTCGACGAAGCCGAGCGCTGCGAGAGCGTGCTGCTGCTGAACCAAGGGCAGCTCCTGTTCGATGGCCCGCCGCAGGAGCTGACCGCGCAGCTCGAAGGCCGCAGTTTCCGTCTGGAAGACGTCGGTGCCGAGCGCCGAGCGGTCCTGACCCAGGCACTCGACCTGCCCAGCGTGAGCGATGGCGTGATCCAGGGCGCCGGCGTGCGCGTGGTGTTGCGCGAGGGCGCTCAAGCGGAGCAGCTCCAGGCCCTGTCCGATCAGGCGCGAGTGGAGCTGGCGCAGGTGCCCGCGCGCTTCGAAGACGCCTTCATCGATCTGCTCGGTGGCGGCCCCGGCGGCACTTCGACGCTGGCCGAGCGTCTGCCGCCGGTTGAGCTGGGTTCCGACATTGCCGTGTCGTGCCGAAACCTCACCAAGCGCTTCGGCGAGTTCACCGCCACCGACAACGTCAGCTTCGAGGTGCAAAAGGGCGAAATCTTCGGCCTGCTCGGCCCTAACGGCGCCGGCAAGTCCACCACCTTCAAGATGTTGTGCGGCCTGTTGAAACCCACTGCTGGCGAAGCGCATGTGGTGGGCCATGATCTGCGCCGCGCCACCGGCGCAGCCAAGAGCCGGCTCGGCTACATGGCGCAGAAGTTTTCGCTCTACGGCCTGCTCTCGGTGCAGCAGAACCTGGAATTCTCGGCCGGCGTCTACGGACTGGAAGGCAACACCCGGCGCGAGCGCATTGCCGAGATGATCGAAACCTTCGATCTGGGCGACTGGCTGTCCGCCACGCCCGATTCCCTGCCGCTGGGCCACAAGCAGCGCCTGGCATTGGCTTGTTCGCTGATGCACCGGCCGCCCGTGCTGTTTCTGGATGAACCCACTTCGGGCGTGGACCCGATCACCCGGCGCGAATTCTGGACCCACATCAACGGACTGGCCCGCAAGGGCGTGACCATCATGGTCACCACCCACTTCATGGACGAGGCCGAATACTGCGACCGCGTGGCCATGCTCTCGCGTGCGCAACTGATTGCGCTGGATACGCCCGACGCGCTCAAACGTTCGGCGGTCAGCCCCGAACGACCCGACCCGACGATGGAGGACGCCTTCATTCACCTGGTGGAGTCGGCGGACCGCGAGCTGGAGGCCGCCACATGAACGGCACCACAAAGCACAAGGACGGGAATGGACCACAGCAGACCGACCTGCGCCATTTTGATCTGCGGCGCTTGATCGCCCTGGTCACCAAGGAAAGCTACCAGGCGCTGCGCGACCCCTCGACGCTGCTGATCGCGTTCGTGCTGCCGGTGGTGTTGCTGCTGCTGTTCGCCTATGCGGTGTCGCTGGATGCGAAGGATGTCCGCGTCGGCGTGGTGCTGGAGTCGCCCGGCGCTGCAGCGCAGGAGCTTGCGGCGGCCTTTGCCGGCACAAAGTTCCTGGATGCCCACTTCGCCCATGACCGGCGCGAAGTGGCCGACCAGCTGGTCTCAGGCGACCTGCGCGGCTACGTGGTGATCCCGCAGGATTTCGAGCAGCGGCTGGCCCAGCGTGGCAGCGAGCCGCTGGTGCAGATCGTCACCGACGGCTCCTACCCCAATACCGCCAACTACGTCGAGAACTACGCCCGCGGCGTGGTCCAGTCCTGGCGTGCCGGACTGGACGTCGGAGCACCAGCGCAGGCCGTCATGCTGGAACCGCGCTACTGGTTCAACCCCGAGCTGGAAAGCCGCCGCGCACTGATTCCCGGTGCCATCGCCATCGTCATGACCATCATCGGCACCATGCTGACTGCACTGGTGGTGGCGCGTGAATGGGAGCGCGGCACCATGGAGGCGGTGCTGTCCACGCCGGCCTCGGTGGCCGAAATCCTGATCGGCAAGCTGCTGCCGTACTTCGTGCTCGGCATGCTGTCCACGCTGGGTGCGGCGGCGCTGGCGGTGTTCGTGTTCGGGGTCCCGATGCGGGGCTCGCTGGCGGCGCTGCTGCTGCTGTCGGCGGTGTTCATGGTGCCGGCGCTGGGTCAGGGTCTGCTGATTTCCTCCTTGGCACGCAACCAGTTCCTGGCAGCGCAGATCGCGCTGTTCACGGGCTTCCTGCCGGCCTTCACGTTGTCGGGCTTTCTGTACGAGATCGACGCCATGCCGGCACCGATCCGCGCCATCACCTTGGTGGTTCCGGCGCGCTACTTCGTCGATTCGCTGAAGACGGTGTTCCTGGCCGGCGACATCTGGGCCGTGTTCCTGCCCAACCTGGCGGCCATGGCGGCGATCGGGGGGCTGTTCTTCGTGATCGCCAAGCGCGCCACGCGCAAGAACCTGGAGTGACGCGATGTTGACTTCCGCATTCTCGTTCACCCGCCTGCGCGCCCAGTTCATCAAGGAAGTGCTCAGCGTCCTGCGCGACCCGCGCAGCCGCATGGTGGTGTTCGTGCCGCCGATCCTGCAGTTGCTGGTGTTCGCCTTTGCCGCGACGCTGGAAGTGCGCAACGTCGATATCGCCGTCTACGATCAGGATGCGGGGCGCTGGTCGCACGAGTTGGTACAGCGCCTGGACAGCGCCCGCTTCATCACCCACGTCCGGCATGTCGACAGCCAACAGCAGCTCCACGAGCTGATCGACCGTGGCGAGGTGATCGCCGCGCTCGCCATCCCGGTGGATTTCTCGCGCTCCATCGCCGCCGGCGAAAGTGGCCGCGCGCAGGTACTGGTCGATGGCCGGCGCAGCAACTCCGGGCAGATCACCGTGGCCTATCTGTCCACCATCGCCGCCGATGTCGGCGCCGAGGTCGTGCCCGACGCCCAGGCACCAACGCCCGTGGTCGTGCGCCACTGGTTCAACCCGAATCTGGTCTACCGCTGGTTCATCGTGCCCGGCCTGACGGGCATCCTGGCGCTGTTCAGCTCGCTCTTGATCACCTCGTTGTCGATCGCGCGCGAGCGCGAGCTGGGCACCTTCGACCAGTTGCTGGTGTCGCCCACCTCGACGCCCGAGATCATCATCTCCAAGTCGCTGCCGGCACTCGCAATTGGCACCGGGCTGGGCCTGTTCATGATCAGCGCGGGCGTCTTCCTGTTCGGCATCCCGTTTACGGGCTCGTTTGCACTCCTGCTTGCCAGCCTGGTGCTGTTCATCGCCTCGGTGGTCGGCATCGGTCTGATGATTTCCGCGGTCAGCATGACGCAGCAGCAGGCCATCCTGGGAGCGTTCGCCATCGGCGTGCCGGCGGTGCTGATGTCCGGCTTTGCGACGCCTGTGGAAAACATGCCTGTCGTCCTGCAATGGCTGGCTCAGGCCATCCCACTGACCCATTTCCTCATCATCGTCGAAGGCAGCTTTCTCAAGGCCATGCCGCCCGGTGACATTCTCGCCAGCCTGTGGCCGCTGGCGGTCATCGCCCTCGCCACGCTGACCATGGCCACCGTATTCGTCCGAGGACGCCTGCAATGAAATCCAAGCCCCGCACTCCCTTTCTTCGCGCAACCGTCACCGGCCTGACCCCTGGGCGCGCGCGTCCGCTCGTGCTGGCCCTGTCCTGCGTGCTGCTGACTGCCTGCGCAAGCGTGGGCCCCGACTACCGCGAGCCGCCGCCGGTCGACGTCGGCAGCGGCTGGAGCTTGCCGTTGGCAAGCGAATCCCAGTCCGCAGACTTGAGCCAATGGTGGTCTGCACTGGACGATCCCATCCTCGATCGCCTGATGGCCACGGCGCTGGCACAGAACCTGGATCTGCGCCACGCTGCGGCACGCATCGATGAGGCACGCGCCCTGCGCGATCGTGTGGCCGGCGAGGCATTGCCCACCGCCGCCGCTGGCGCGAGCGTCAACCGGCGCCGTCAAAGCGAGAACGGACCCCTGCCCGTAGGTTCGATCCCCGGCCTTGACGCCACGCAGACCATCTACGACGCGGGCTTCGACGCGGCCTGGGAGGCCGACTTGTTCGGGGCCAAGCGGCGGGCGCTGGAAGGCGCCAGCGCCCGCCTGCAGGCGACCGAAGCCGAGGCGCAGGGCATACGCATGCGCATCGTGGCCGAGGTCGCGCGCACCTGGTTCACCGCCGTCGGCGCCCGCTACCAGTTGCACGCACAACAGGCCACACTGGATACGCTGCAGCAGACCTTGGAATTGGTGCGCCTGCGGCATGCGCTGGGCGACGCGTCGGCCGCCGACGTGGAGGCGGCGTACGCCCAATGGACAGCAGTCAACGCGCTCATCCCGGATATCCAGGCGCGTCAGCGCGCCGCGATACTCAGCCTGGGCGTGCTGCTGGGCGCGCCGCCGGAGCGGGAGCTGGCACTGCTGGATGGCCCCTTGACGCCGAGCACGCTGCGGGCGCTGCCGGTGGGCGAGCGCGCAGAGATGCTGCGCCGGCGCCCGGACGTGCTGGCTGCGGAGCGTCACCTGGCAGCGAGTTCCGCCGACATCGGCGTGGCCACGGCCGAGTTGTTCCCCAAACTCTCCATCGGTGTCGGCGGCGGGTTCCAAGCGCTCAGTACGGGCGATTGGTTCGATGCATCCAGCTCGCGTTTTTCCATCCTGCCGCTGATTTCCTGGCGCCTGTTCGACGGTGGCCGTGTGCGAGCCGAAATTCGGGCACGCGAGGCGGCCGAGCGACAGGCCGCGCTGGCCTATGAGCAGGCCGTGCTGGCGGCGCTGGGCGATGCCGAGCGCGCGCTTGGCGACTACCACGGCGGGCTGGACACACTGGAGCGCCGCGGTATGGCACTGGATGCCGCGCGCACCAGCTACGGCCACGCCAAGGCGCGCTACGCGGCGGGCGACATTGCGCTGGTCGAACTGCTGGCTGCCCAGCGCAGTCTGCACGAGGCAGAAACCGCAGCCGCACGCGCGCATACCAACGCCGCCGTGCAACTGGTGGCGCTGTACAAGGCCCTTGGTGGTGGCTGGGACGTATCCACGACGGCATCGACCGCAACCCATCCGCTGCGGGGCGCTGCCGCCCCCGTCGCGTTTTCAAGCCGCTGATTCAACACAAGGAGACCGTCATGCAAATCAACGTTGGAAATCTCGACCGCATTGTGCGCATCGTCATCGGACTGATTATGCTCAGTCTCCCATTGTGGCTGGACTCATCCTGGCGTTGGCTGGGGCTCATTGGAATCATGCCACTCCTCACCGGCCTGGCAGGCCGCTGTCCTGGCTATCGCCTGCTCGGCCTCAGCACTTGCCCGATGCGAAAACCCGAGTGAACGCCCTATGAAACTCAGTTTTTTGGGCGCAGCCCGAGAAGTCACCGGATCGTGCTTTCTGGTCGAAGCGGCTAATGTCCGCTTCCTGGTCGATTGCGGCATGGTTCAAGGTGGGCGTATAGCAGCAGCACGCAACCACGAGCCGTTCGCGTTCGACCCGGCGTCCATTGACTTCGTCCTGCTAACCCACGCCCACATCGACCACAGCGGGCTATTGCCCAAACTCACGCGCGCCGGGTTCAAGGGGTCCATCTACGCCACGCCAGCGACGGTTGATCTGCTCGGGGTGATGCTGCCCGATAGCGCTCACATCCAGGAAATCGATGCCAAGCGGGTTGCCAAGCGGCTCAAAGAAAAGACCGTGCCGCCACCCCTGTATACCCTGCAGGATGCACACGAATGCCTGCAGCAAGTACGAGGTATCGAATACGACCGGGAGTTCGCACCCCGCGTCGGGGTGCGCGCCCGCTTTCGTGATGCCGGACACATCCTTGGTTCGGCCATCCTGGAAGTGTGGATTACCGAGTACGGTTACCCCACGAAGATCGTGTTCAGCGGCGATCTGGGTCAGCCGGGACGCCCCATCCTGCGCGACCCGACACCCATTGAGGAAGCCGACATCCTCGTCATCGAGTCCACCTACGGTGACCGCCGGCACAAGGATTTTTCGGCGACCGAAGCGGACATGATCGGCATCGTCGAGAAAACCCTGTTCGAGCGCGGCGGCAATGTCATCGTTCCGGCCTTTGCGGTCGGCCGAACCCAGGAGGTGCTCTACCACCTACATCGTCTCACCTGCGAAGGGCGTCTGCAGCGTCCAATGGTGTTTGTCGATTCGCCGATGGCCACCGAGGCCACACGCATCACGCGTGAACATCTCGAATTGTTCGACGAACAGGCGAAGCGGTTGGCCGGATGGCACGCGCGCGGCGAGAACCTCCCGTACCTGGATTTCACAGCGAGCGCTGAGGAGTCCATGGCGCTGAACCGGATTCGCTCCGGGGCCATCATTATTTCTGCCAGCGGCATGTGCGATGCGGGACGTATCCGGCACCACCTGCGCCACAACTTGCCACGCCGCGAATGCAGCATCTTGTTTCCCGGTTTCCAGGCGCAGGGGACGCTTGGCCGGCGCCTGATCGAGGGGGCCGAACGTGTACGCATCTTCGGCGAGGACATCCCGGTACGTGCGGCGATCCACAGCGTGGACGGCCTCTCGGCGCATGCCGACCAGAAGGCGCTGCTGGATTGGGCCCGTGCTTTCATTCAAGCACCGGCGCAAACCTTCGTGGTGCATGGGGAATCGTCGGCCGCGCAAACCTTCGCTGACCTCTTGCAGCAGCAACTCGGCTGGCAGGTCACGGTGCCCGAGTATGGCCATGCGCTGCGCTGGCCGGACTTTCTGGCGCACGAGTGATGAAGCCCGCAGAAGATCTCGATGAACGCCTGCGCGCCATCCGCGAGTCGCCAACGTACCGGCTTGCGTACGAAGACATCGAGCTGCTTGGCCAGGACGAACTGCGGCCGCTGCGACTACAGCTCGAACTGCTCAAGCCCGAGCGCATCCTGCACGAGCAAGGCATTCGCTCGACGGTAGTGGTCTTCGGCAGCGCACGCGTGAGCGATGCCGAGACGGCAGAAGCCCGTCTTGGCGTTCTGGAGCGTCAGGCGCTCGTCACTCCGGAGGATGTCGGGCTGCGGCAAGAGCTTGCGCGGGCCAATCGCCGGGTCGAACAGGCACGTCACTACGAGCAAGCGAGGCGTTTCTCGGGCCTTATTTCGGCGCGTTTCCAGCAGCAAAACCGCCGTGATTTCGTCGTCGTCACCGGGGGTGGGCCCGGCATCATGGAGGCCGCCAACCGCGGTGCTTTCGAGGTCGGCGCACGTTCGATTGGCCTCAACATCACGCTGCCCCACGAACAGGCACCCAACCCCTACATGTGCCCGGATTTGGCGTTCCGATTCCACTATTTCGCGCTGCGCAAGATGCACTTCTTGTTGCACGCCAAGGGCTTGGTGGCCTTCCCCGGTGGCTATGGAACGCTCGATGAGCTGTTCGAGGTGCTCACCTTGATCCAGACCATAAAGATGCAGCGTGTTCCGGTGGTGCTGGTCGGCCGTGCATTCTGGCGTCGCGTAGTTGATTTCGATCTTCTGCTCGACGAAGGCTATGTCTCTTCATCCGATCTCGACTTGTTCACCTGCGTAGACGATGCGGAGGAAATCGTCAGTGCCCTCGAACGCTTTTACGTCAACAGGGCGGCAGGCGATGGGGCAACATGATTGGCATCGGCGGGTATCGCTGGAGCCTGCGCGGCACCAAGGTGCGGCAGCCGATGCAGTGCGTCATCTTGTTGATTGCGGGTGCATTGTTCAGCCCGATTTCTGCTTTTGGTTCCGAAGTCTCACTCTCTGCAAATCCTCCCTCCTGCTCGCCAGAGCAATCCCTGCGCTGGCGGGGCGGCACCCTGCGTCTGGAGAACGATTTGTTCACCGGCTCCGATCGCAACTACACCAACGGTGTCGCGCTAACAGCAGTCTCACGTGATCTGCAAGGCGGGCTCCGTCCGGAGTGCCTGCCTCAGCCGATTGGTTTGTACGCCCGCTTCATCGGCTGGGCTGATCCCGGGTTCTGGCGCGATTCCGGCGCCCAGACATCGTCGCAAAACCTCGTCGTGCGCTTTGGCCAGTCCATGTACACGCCCGAGAACAAGACGCGCACCGACGTGATTCCAGATGACCGACCGTACGCTGGTTTGCTCTACCTGGGTTTGGCGTGGAATCGCCGCATCCACCCACAAGCCGCCAGCTACGAAATGCTTGACGTGCGTGAGCTGACCCTGGGCGTGATCGGCCCCTGGTCGCTGGCCGAGCAATCTCAGGATCTGGTGCATCGGGCACGCGGCATTGAGCGATTTCGCGGCTGGGACAACCAGTTGCGCAACGAGCCGGCGTTTCAGATGGCCATGGACCGCAAGTTCAAGCCGTACATGGAGGGTGCGGTCCGCCCTGGATGGGGCAGCGACGTGATCGGCAGCTATGCCCTGCGGGTCGGAAACATCGAAACCGCCGCCAGTACCGGCGTGGAGTTTCGCGCGGGCTGGAATATACCGAACGACTTCGGCAGCTATCCGATCCGCCCTGGCGCAGAGAACCGCCCGCCCTCTGGTGTTGCCGATCTGCGCACGACAACGCCGCAGTCGGTCCTGGCGCCCAAACCTGGGGCACATGTCTTCCTGAATCTGGAGGGTAAAGCCGTCGCCTGGGACTTCTCACTCGACGGAAACATGTTCCGGCATAGCCATCACGTCAGCCGGCGGCCTTGGATCGCGCAAGCAGCTCTCGGCATCAGTAGCCAATGGATCGTTGCTGGACGTGGCGTACGGCTCGCCGTGATGCGCGTTTGGAGAACCCGCGAGTTCGACCAGCAGGCGGGCCATCACGCATTCGGATCGATCGCGCTGAGTCTGGAATTTTGAGGACACCTGCAACCAATCGTTAGACCCAAAGCATTCGTCACAACATCAATGGAGAAATTCGTGAACCAGCCCTTGAAACCCAGATCGTTTTTCACCGTCCCGCTGTCCGTGCTCTTGGCAACCTTCGCCACGGCACTCGGTGCGCAGTCCGTAGAGGCGGCAAAGCCAATGGCGCTTCGTACCATAATGGAAAGACTCGGTCGCGACATGCAAGCCGTCACGGGCGCGATCTCCAAAGAAGACTGGCCGCTGGTCGCCGAGCTAGCACCACGAATCGCCAAGCATGCCGAGCCGCCCATGTCGGAAAAGATGCGCATCCTTGCTTGGCTTGGGGCAGACGCTGGAAAGTTTCGGGGTCTTGATGGACAGGTCCATGACGCCGCGACCGCCATGGGCGAGGCTGCACAGCGGAATGACGGCCAAGCAGTCATCGCGGCTTTCTCCAAGACCCAGCAAAGCTGCCTAGCCTGCCACCAGAGTTACCGTCGCTCGTTCGTGGAAAAGTTCTATGGAAGCCGCTAGCAAGGGATGGCTACACCTGTTGACGGAAGACTAGCTTCTGTCCAATCAATATACCTCGACGCGTTTCAGGTTCCCAGGAAGCCACCCGTGCAGCGATCACGGGTTCCTGCTTCACCCGCGGCAGCACTCGTTGGATCTGACGTTCATGACTCCCGTATGCATGTGGGTCACCAGCACCAGCGGATAACGCAGCACCTCGTCCAGTGAGATACGTTTGTGCTTGAGCAGCGGATGCCATGCCGGCGCCGCGACCATGAGGGGGGGCGCTCCAAAGCGCCTTAGCCACGATGTCGTCACCCACTTCACCAGACTGGGCCCTAGGTCATACAGATCGCCATGCAGCCCCTTGATTTGCTGCGACAGTGACACCTCGAACAGGCGCAACTCGACGTCGGGCTCCTCCTGCCAGCTTAACGCCAGCAAGGTCGGCAAGCGCGACGGGGTGATGCCATCGGACAGCGTAATGCGTTGCTGACCGTGAAAGCCGTTGGCCGCTCCCCTCACGCTGTCGCGGGCTTGCTGCAAGGCAGTGAAGAGGCGCGGCACATGTTGCAGGAATTGCTTGTCCGCCCGCGTCAGCCGCTTGCTGCGACTGCTCCGGCCGCAGTGCTTCAGCAGCGCGGTTACAGGTGGCGATCTCGAATTCGCCGAACATGCCCATCGACAGTTCATCCGGCGCGATGCCCGCTGGCGCGAACTTCAGACGCTGCGCCGCCGCCCGTGTCGACAGACCAAATCGCTCGCCCTCGGGGAGTGACGTAAGACGCCGCGACTGTCTTCCTCGGGTCGCTGCGGCCACAGAAGATAGCCGAGGCGCGCTGGCGCGAGTGCTCTAGCTAGCCATCCGCCATGACCGCCGCCCGCGTTCAAGCAGCGTTGCAATAACTCCGGACACCATTGCCCGCGTGCTGTGAGCCGGCGACGGCAGCCGCTGCAAGACATGCCGGCCTCTTCTCCGCACGCATGCGGCTCCCTACGATCATAAGGACTGGTCACGTCACGAGGGACTGCGCATGAACTTACGTCATCTTCGCTGTTTCATTGCTGTAGCCGAGGAACTGCACTTCGGTCGAGCCGCTAGGCGGCTGCATATAGAACAATCTCCCCTATCACGCACGATCCGCAAGTTGGAGACAACTCTAGGCGTGACGTTGCTCAGTCGCACGCCGCGGGGCGCAACCCTGACTTGGGCAGGGCGAGTCTTCCTCGACGACGCCCGCCGCATCATGTTGAGCGTTGAGCAGGCAGTGGCCAGCGCGAAGGCTGCTGCCTCCGGTTCTCAGGGCATTTTGCGAATCGCGCTGTCGAGAGACATAGGACGGGCGAGGCTATCAGCACTGCTTGCACTGTGCCGCGAAGAGTCGCCGCAGGTAAACATCCGGCTCTCCGAAGTACCGCTGACCGAACTCGTGCAGGGGCTGAACGCAAATCTGTTCGACGCCGGCTTTGCAATGGTCAATGAAGTGGAGGACGGGATCATTGCTGAGCCGCTGTGGGCCGACCCCTTGGTAGTGATCCTGCCCGCACGGCACCCGCTTGTAGCCTTCAAGGAAGTGCCGTTGCAGGAAGTGGTGAGCTATCCGCTGGTACTTTGTGATCCACGGGCATGCCAAGGTTGCGGTCGGCAGAGCGAACGACTGTTCCGCTCTGTCGATGTCCAACCGATCGTGGCTGAGTATGCCGCTTCTCACGGGCTGATGCTGACGTTGGTGGCCGCAGGGTACGGGCTAAGTTTTTCCACTGCCGCGCACTTGGCAACTTGCCAGCCGGCGGATGTTGTTGTCCGCCCGTTGGCCGGTCAGAGCGCATCGATAACCACCTATCTGTTACGAACCGAGGGTGGCATGACGGAGCCGTTGCAGCGGTTCATCGAACGCGCCGAACGTGTATGTCATCAGGACGCAAGCACATCACGCGCGATCTGACGCAGATCTATCGAAAGGTGCGCGGCTAGTTTTCTCGGATTGCGCGATTCATCTTTGGTCTTGCGGCTGACCCGATCTGCATGGCTCATGCGCTGTACTGATTCCAGTTTCGACGCAATTGCTGCGCCCTTCCGTACTCCGGCACTCGCCTGCGGGCTCGCCGCCGCGGTCATTTCACTGACGCGGAACGCATGAGCTTTTGCTGGTTGCAAACCGGCTCATCCTGTTGACGCATTGGCACTTTACGCCGTTGGAATTCCTACGGAAAACTTTGGCCAGGTTTCGGGTAAAGCGCGGCACCCATGCTTGACCCCAGGGGAGCGCGACCACCAAGCCGCGTGCCGGTCCAAAGGCAAAGCGCCCGCATCATGGTTGAGGAGTTTCAAGCGTAGCAAGATGTAGTTCGCCCTTAGCCGGCCGTCAGCGCCGATGCAACGCTTCCTTCCACGATCCCGGCCGGTCCTGCGCTTCATCCGGATTTCTGGGCAATCGCCTCGCCCACTTGGGCGGTGCGCGTCTGCCAGAGTTCGATCCGACGATGGGACGCACGCGACATGGAGAAATCGAGTTGCCTTGCCTTTGGCGCCAGGATCTACTACCGCCCGATCGAGGCGGCCGTCCGTTGGGCGGGACTGTTGCGCTTTGAGCCGCGGATTCTGGAAACGCTCGGGCCACGTGCCATGCCTGAGCCGAACGACTTTCCGCGCTGGCCCTTGCTGCGCCTTTTCTCCGAGCGCATCTTCGACGCATTGGCACACGATGAGCTTTCTTACGGCAAGGCAGGCATGGCGCAGGAACCTCAGCGCCCCGCACTCGACGATCCTGCGTTGATCGTGCGCCACGTCGACCTGAAGGCGTGGATGTCGCATTACTACCCCGGTGAGCGGCCTCCATTCCTGTTCGACGGCATCGAGCGCGAACTGCATCCTTCGGTGAGCGTCGCCATGCTGAACGTGTTGCTGGCCGATCGCGAGGCCGCCAAGCTGCAGCTTGCCGAACTCGCACAACTACATGCGGCGCTGAAGGCACAGCACGAAGCGTTGGCGAAGGAGCATGCCAGTAGCATTCGTGAGGGCGATGCGAGTGAACCGGGCCTGCGCAGCGAATCGACTTACCTGAACATCATTGGCGGCCTGCTGACATTGCTGTTGGGCAAGTCCCCCGCGGGCTCTGCCTACTCGTCCTTCCGCAACATGGATGCGGTGATCAGTGCGCTACTGGCCCACCATGAAGGGCGGCCCGGCATCAGCGAGCGAACGCTGTGGAGCAAGCTGGCACAGGCGCGTCGCCACCTGGATGCATCGCGCTGAGCCTGTAACAGCAGACTGCAATTGCAGTTGCGTGTTCTGCAGTTGCAGTGAATCTCGCAGCAGCAGCATATGGAATGCGAGGCACTTTCTGAACAACGCCATCGAGCGTCAAGGAGTGCCTCTCATGTCTTCGCAGACCATCGCGCCGGCCTTGCCGCCCGAGCACCGCATCCTGCGCCGCGCCGAGGTCGAAGCCAAGACCGGCTTCAAGCGCGCGCACATCTACAGCCTCATGAAGGAAGGCAAGTTCCCCAAGGCGCTGCGCCTGGGCGTGCGCGCGGTGGGCTGGGACTCGGTGGAGATCGAACAGTGGATCGCCGATCGCCTCAAAGAACGCGCCTGACGCTTCTTCTCGGTTCATGCCATTCGACGAGGAGAAGCCCATGCAGGTGGTGTCCATCATTTCGACCAAGGGCGGCGTGGGCAAGACCACGACGGCGGCCAACCTGGGCGGCTTCATCGCCGATGCCGGGCTGCGCGTGCTGCTGCTGGACCTGGACGTGCAGCCCACGCTGTCGAGCTACTTCACGCTGGACGTGCGCGCGCCCGGCGGCATCTACGAGATGCTGGCCTTCAACGAGCGGCGCATCGAGCAACTGGTGTCGCGCACCGCGATCGCGGGCCTGGACCTGGTGCTCTCCAACGACGACCGCGGCGAACTGAACACGCTGCTGCTGCACGCACCGGATGGGCGCCTGCGACTGCGCCATTTGCTTCCCGTCTTCCGCACGCACTATGACTTGCTGTTGATCGACACGCAGGGCGCGCGCAGTGTGCTGCTGGAGATGGCGGTGCTGGCGTCCGACCTGGCACTGTCGCCGGTGACGCCGGAGATTCTGGCCGCGCGCGAACTGCGCCGCGGCACCCTGCAACTGATCGAGGACATCGCGCCGTATCGGCACCTGGGCATCGAGCCGCCACCGCTGCGCCTGCTCATCAACCGTGTGCATCCGGTGTCGTCGAACGCGCGGCTGGTCCAGCAGGCGCTGCGACAGGTGTTTCAGGAACAGACCGGCGTGCAGGTGCTGGGCACCGACGTGCCGGCCATCGAAGCCTATCCGCGTGCTGCGACACGAGGATTGCCTGTGCACCGGGTGGAGTACCGGCAGCCGGCGGGGCGCACGGCGCCCGCGGCGCTGGACACCATGCGCACGCTGGCCGGCGAGCTGTTCCCCGTGTGGCGGGAGCGCTTCGCGCTGGTCACCGGCCGGGCCGATGCGGGAGGGGCCGGCCATGGCGAGCGCGCATGAACTGGCGCGCGGCCGTGAACGGCTGCGCGCGCTGATCGAGTTCGCGCTGGGCGAAGGCTGGCGCGTGGTGCGCACGTCCGGCGGGCACCTGAAATTCACGAAGCAAGGCTGCGCGTCGATCTACACCAGCTCGACGGCGAGCGACCACCGTGCCGACCGCAATGCCCACTCACAGCTTCGCCGCGCCGACCGGCAAGCGCAGGAGAATGGCCGTGGCTGAGCTGACGCCGCAGGACATGGCTGCCAAGCTGCTGGCCACCGGCTTCGAGCGCAGCGGCCCTTCGGCCGCGACCTTGAGCGACCCCATCGCCGACACGCCGATGGTGGTGACGCTGGACCAGTTGCGGCCCTACGACCACGACCCACGCGTGACGCGCAACCCGGCCTATGCGGAGATCAAGGCGTCCATCCGCGAACGTGGGCTGGACGCGCCCCCCGCGATCACGCGCAGGCCGGGCGAGGCGCACTACATCATTCGCAACGGCGGCAACACGCGGCTGGCGATCCTGCGCGAGTTGTGGAGCGAGACCAAGGAGGAACGCTTCTTCCGCATTGCGTGCCTGTTCCGCCCGTGGCCGGCGCGCGGCGAAATCGTGGCGCTGACCGGGCATCTGGCCGAGAACGAGCTGCGCGGCGGCCTGACCTTTATCGAGCGGGCCTTGGGCATCGAGAAGGCGCGCGAGTTCTACGAGCAGGAAAGCGGCCAGGCGCTGTCGCAAAGCGAACTCGCGCGGCGACTGACGGCCGACGGCTATCCGGTGCCGCAGTCACACATCAGCCGCATGAACGATGCGGTGCGCTATCTGCTGCCGGCGATCCCGACGCTGTTGTACGGCGGATTGGGCCGGCATCAGGTGGACCGGCTCGCAGTGCTGCGCAAGGCGTGCGAGCGCACCTGGGAGCGGCGTGCGCTGGGCCGGCCGCTGACCGTGGACTTCGCTTCGCTGTTTCAGGATGTGCTGTCGCAGTTCGACACGCAGCCGGAGGGCTTCTCGCCCCAGCGCGTGCAGGACGAACTGGTGGGTCAGATGGCCGAGCTGCTGGAAGCGGACTACGACACGCTGGCATTGGAGGTCGATGACAGCGAAAGCCGTCAGCGAGTATTGACCAGCGAGCCGGCCGCGCCGAACCCGGCAACGCCTGTCGCACCTGCGGCGCCAGCCATCACGCCGCAACTGTCGCCCGCGGCGCCAACGCCACGGGACACCTCGCCCGTCGCGCCACCGGCAGAGACACCCTCGGCACCACCTGCCGCTGCACCAAACGCCCGGGACGGGCAGCGCGACGAGCGCCTGCAGGGGCACATCGTGACGCCGGCCCCAACCACCGAGCGCCTGCAGTCCATCCAGAGGATGGTCGCGGATCAGCTCGGCGACAAGCTACCCGACTTCGAGGCCGACGCGCTGCGTGCGATCCCGGTGCAGGTTGGCGGGCTCTTTCCCATCTCGGATGTCTGGTACATCGAGCCGGGCCTGGACGTGCCGGATCGCCTGCGCGTGCATATCGCGCAGTTCGCTCGCGAGATCGCGGGGGAAGCGGCGGTGGGCGACCACATCGAAGCCAGCGATGGCGGCATCGGCTTCGTCTGCGTGACGCCGGCCGTGGGCCAGGCGAAGGCGCTCCCGGCGTTCGCGCGTGCGATGCTGACCCTGCTGCACGCGCTGAGCACCGCGCCGGCACCCGCGACCGGGCTGGACAGCGCGCGGCTGGCCGATGACCTTGGGCCGCTGCTGCATGGTCACGGCGGCTTGGTCACGCGCCTGAGCGATGCCGGGCTGGTAAAGCTGTTCCGTCTGCTGCGCCTGGCGCGCCGGCTGCTGGATCTGGAAGCCGGCGTAGCGAGCCAGGATTCCTGAGCGCAGGAGGCTCCCGTATGTCGGCACCGCACCCGCTCAACCAGGCCGTGATCGCCCAGGCCCTGCATGACCTGCGCAACGGCCAGTTGCGCCGCTGCAAGGCCATGGGCTTCGGTGAGGAGGAGCTGGATGCGCTGAAGCACCCAGAACTCGTGAGCATGCTGGTGAATGCCACGGTGTCGTGGTGTTCGGTGTCGGTGAACCGGGAAGTGTTGAAGCGGCTGCTGAGCCAGGTGCACGACGTGGAGCGGGAGATCGCCACGGTGGACCGCATGCTGCGCCTGGGGGCGAGCACGGAGATGGTCAGCAAGTTCTACGGCCTCACGCATCAGGAAGTGGCGCTGCGCCGCGACATCCTCGGGCTGCCCAAGCGTAAGGGTCGGCATCCGGTGCTCGACGAGGCGCAGGACGTGGCCCTGTGGGAACGCTGGAAGGCCGGCATCACGGAGCGGCACATCGCACTGAACGACGACATGGCGATGCTGGCGCTGACCATGGACCTGGCCGAGGCCATGACCCTGCCCATGTCGGTGATCTGGTCGGCGATACGGAACTGGGTCGACCAGGGGCTGGTGTAGGTCATGACGACGGGCGACGCTCCACGGCGTGATGGCCCGGTTGCGCTGTCGGCGTTGTTCGACGAGGCGCTGCGGCACCTTGAGCCGAAGGAACCGGCGCAGGGCACGGCGCCGAGCCAGGACGGCTTTCTCTACAGCGGCAACCGGCACGAGAGCGTGCCGCGCGCGTTGTTCCTCGACCGGCGCCTGACGCCGCTGGAGCGCAATGCCTGGCAGGTGTTCCGCCTGCAGCTCAACGACGACGGCGTGACCGCCTTTCCCACCTACGACCAGCTCCGCCCATATCTGGCGTCCATGCCCTGTGCGGCGCAAGCCTCGCACGAGACCGTGGCGCGCGCCTTGACGCTGCTGCGGCTGACGCGCTGGCTCAGCCTGGTGCGGCGGCGGCGCGATCCCAAGACCGGCCGTATCCAAGGCAACCTCTACGTGCTGCACGACGAACCGCTGTCACCCTTCGAGGCGATGCAGCTCGACCCGGACTACCTGGGCCTGGTGAGCCAGGCGCTCACGCACGCGGCGAAGGCGGTGCAGGTCGTGGGCATGAACACGCTGCGGGAGATCGCCGAAGACCCGCTGCTCAGCGGGCGCACACTGCCGACCCGTCTGCAAGTGCTGGCGCAGCGCATGGCGCGGCATGGCTGGACGACGCCAGGTTATCCACAGGAGGGTGCGGACCACGAATCCGAAGAAGGCCAGGAAGCCCTTCTTCGGAATGCTGCGCGCCCGTCTTCGGAATCCGAAGCAGGGCCGAAACCCGCGCCGGACAGCTCTCTTCGGATTCCGAAGGAGGACCGTACAGTACGTAATGATCGTATAAATGAAGTACGTACAGTACCGCGCGCGAGGGCCTTGCAGAACCTGCGACTGCCCGAGCGTTTCCTGCGCTTGAAGGACGAGCAGCAGGCCGGCGCGCTGGTGGCGCTGCAGCAGGTGGACGAGGCGCAGCGGCAGGCCGTTCTCGACGAGTGGGCGGCACGCTGCCACAACAGCGCGGTGCGCAACCCGGCCGGCTACCTGTTTGGCATCATCCAGAAGGCGATCCGCGGGGAGTTCAAGGCGTGGGCGGGCACCGACGCAGGAGCGCCGCCCGCGCCGCGAGCTGCGGGGCCCGCGTCATCGTCGTCGCCTTCGGCCTCCCGCCCAGCCGACCCCGAGGTGGCGCGCGCCTACCTCGCACGGCTGCGTTCAGCCTTGCGCGATCCCTGAGCTATCCCCAGGGGATAGACGGAACAGGTCGCCTTCCGTGGGGTGATCCAGTCAGGTCGCGGCTTCGTCTTCTTCCGTTTCCCGCCAATAGGCGTAGTTGAACAGTGCATCCAGCTCCGTGAAGTCGTCCAGGCCCAACGATCGTCTGACCGTATCGGCATGCCCGCAGTACCTTGCGTAGCTTTCCGCACTGACGTTCTGCTTGGTTGGATGCAGTGGGTAGTCCCGGATGCCGGCGAGCGCCAGTCCCGACACCGCGTTCTGGTTCATCACGGCGAACCGCTTGTTGTCCAGCGCGTGCAGAATCTCAGTCAGCAGGTTGATGCCTGCTCCGGTGATGGCGCCGAAATGTCGATGTAGAACGGTAAACGCTTCGGCAGGCGAGAGGTTGCGCCGGTCAAGGATGTCCGCCACTGCGGCCACGAACTGCCCTGGGTGGTTGGCGATCCGGCTCTTGCCGCGGTGCAGCCCGCCGGAATGGAACAGGCCGATCAGCGCGTCGTACTTACTCGGAAAGTCCCGCCTGGCATTGCTGCTCAGGGCCGCCAGCTCTGCCAGCCTGCGCCTTGCCTGGCGCAGGTTTCCCTTGCGGCCGGTCTTCTGCGCGGTGAATCCATGCGCTGAATCGTCGCTTTTCATCAGCTCCAGGAGGTCGGCCAGGATCGTGAAGTCCGGCCCCTCGGTTCGGCTCGCCTTCTGCGCACGCTTCTTGGCCACCTTCCGGCAAGTGTCGTGGATGATGTACTCCCGCTCGTAGGCATCAATCCGGGGCTTGGTCGCTGGCACGAGAATCCTGTCCGCGACCAGCGCATCGAGGTGTCGCGTGACAGATGCCATCAGCGCGCCGCTCGCGTCGTCGATGAGGGCCGATGCCTCGTAGTTTCCGTAGAAGCCTCCGTGGGTGAGGTTGGCCGAGCCGACGATCACCGAGCATTGCTTGCCATTCTGGAAGGCGTAGATCTTCGGGTGGAAGGTGTCGCTGGCGTTGCTGAGGTACAGGACGAGCGCGTGCTTCTCGGCGAGCGCAAAGAGCTGTCGGAGTGCTTCGGGTTCGGTCAGGTAGAAGTCCAGACCTATCGCAAACCTGGCCTTCAATCCCCCTTCCAGCGCCTTGCGCAAGGGCTTCAACAAGTCGCCGATGGCCGAGATCTTCGCGAAGGCCACCAAGCATTCCAGGCGTTCCGCCCGCTTCAGCAGCTTCTCGACTACGTGGCCGTGCCCGTGCTCTTCCCCGTTCAACAGCAACTGAACGGCTTTCCCATCCTGCATGTTTTCCCCTCGTTCTTCTGCGCAGCAACCCAGGTGCGATGCACCCCCAGTCATTGTCATGGTTCACGCCCAGACATCAAGCATCGCGGGCTCAAGACCTATCCCCAGGGGATAGCCGGCACACACAGCCTTCCGTGCGGAACAATCCGGGCACGCATGGGCTGCGGTTTGTTGACTGACAGCCTTCCGGCCGATGCCGATGCTGGCGACTCGCCCCTTCACCGCGAGTCGCTCACATGGCCAACGAACGCACAGAACCCCTGCAACTGAATCTGGGATCGCTGCGCAGCGCGATGTCGCTGACGCTGCACACGCACCACGCTTCGCGCATCTGGCACGGCCGCGCGCCGACCGAGGGGCGCCCCGGCATCATCGGTCTCAACGGCTTCATCGGCGCCATGAACAAGATGAAGCGCGGCGCCGAGCAGGACGACCCGTACTCGGACTGGTGGATGTTGCGGATCGAGGACAAGCTCGCCGACACCAAGACCCGCTTGCAGACCCTGCGCGAACAGGTGGATCAGGCCCTGGCCGACGTGCCAGCGGCGCTGTCCCTGGGCGAGAACATGAATGTGCAGCCGGTGAAGCTGCCGCTGTTCGTGAATGCACAACTCGGCTTCATGGCGGTGTACCTGCTGGCCGACTACGACGACCTGGCACGCAAGCTCATCCTGGCCCACCACACGGCGCTGATCGACCGCAGCACCTTGGAGCGCTGGCTCAATGATGGCGCGCACGCGCTGCGCAGCCTGTTCTCGCTGGCCCAGCAGTACCGCTACTCGGGCACGACGCGCGACGACTTCGCGGCGAAGAACGCGGCGGCGCGAGCGGCGCTGGAGAAGTTCGGCGAGTTGCCGCAGGACGTGCTGGAAGGCGCGCGCCGCTCGCGCTTCGCGCCACCCATCGCGCGGCGGTCGAACAAGCCCGGCACGCCGCCTGCTGCGCCTGCCATCGTGCCCGATGCGCAGGCTCCCACGGGTGGCGCAGCCGATGGTGCCGCGGGCGATGAGGGTGTTGGCGCATGACAGCATCACCCCCTATCAGCCACTCCACGCGCTTCGTGGCGCTGGAACAGGCGGACTTCCAGCGGCTGGAACACGCAGGCTACCTAAAAGGCCTTTTACAGCCTTTTAAGGGTAAGGGGAGTCTGGAGACCTGGGCCAGCCAGTGCGCAGCGCTGCGCGACGACGTGATTGGCCTGGCGCAGCGGCGCGTGCTGCCCCAGGCGCGCGCCTATCCATTCAGTCTGCTCGACGTGCAACTGGCCCAGCAGGCCACTGGCGCAGGGACGACCTTCCTGCGCTGGCGCAACCTCGACCGTTCCTCCATGGGCGTGGCGTTGTGGGAGGCCCTGCTGGCCAACCCCGCGACGCCGGCCTCGCTGATCGACGAGCTGTACGCGATCGAATTGCAGCGCATCGTGCTGAACATGCAGATCAGCCTGACCCACAGCATCGCTCGCCAAGCCCTGGAATGCGCCAACAAGGCCGCGCAGGCCGAAGCGGCTTACCTGCGGCGCGTCCACGGGCATACCGCGTCCGTTCCACCCACCACCAAGGAGTCACCATGAGCACGCACTTCGTCGGCGAGGGCAACATCGGTTCTGCGCCGGACTACCGCGAATTTCCGAACGGCAACGACGAGCCGCGCCGGCTGCTTCGCCTGAACGTCTACTTCGACAACCCGATCCCGAAGAAGGACGGCGAGTACGAAGATCGCGGCGGCTTTTGGGCGCCCGTGGAGCTGTGGCACCGCGACGCCGAGCACTGGAAGACGCTGTACCAGAAAGGTATGCGGGTGCTGGTCGAGGGCCGCACCGTGCGCGACGAATGGGAGGACGCCGACGAGAACGAACGGGTGACCTTCAAGGTCGAGGCCCGGCGCGTGGGCATCCTGCCGTACCGCATCGAGTCGGTGGCGCTGAGCGCTAAGCCGGCCGGAGGACAGTAGTTCACCCATCGCCGCTCCCCCGAGGGCGGCTGTAGCAACCGTCATACGCCCGCGATGCACCAGCGAGCTATCCCCGGGGGATAGCTCCAAGGTCGTCCACGGAGTTCCAGCCACCCTCCCCAAACGACGCTCTTGCTGCGCCAGCTCCTGCGGTCCATGCGCACCGCTGCGGCAACGGCCCGCCTGCCGATCACAAAGCGGTGTCTGCATCAATCGGCTTCCTTGCTGTCGGCATCTCCTGGCGCCGCCAAGCTGACGCCCATCCGATGAACCGCACATTTCCAAGGAGGCTTCATGCGCGTGTTCCTGTGCGAGAAGCCGTCCCAGGGCAAGGACATCGCCCGTGTGCTGGGCGCCGTTCAACGCGGCAACGGCTGCTACAGCGGCGCGGGTGTCGTCGTGACCTGGTGCATCGGTCATCTGGTGGAGGCGGTTCCGCCCGAAGGCTACGGCGAGCAATACAAGCGCTGGGCCATCGAGCAACTGCCCATTCTTCCTGAGCGTTGGCGTGTCGAGCCCAAGGCGGCGACCGCAGCGCAATTCAAGGTCGTGCAGCAGCTCGTCGCCAAGGCGGGTGAGCTGGTGATTGCGACCGACGCCGACCGCGAGGGCGAGATGATCGCCCGCGAGATCATCGACCTATGCGACTACCGCGGGCCGATTCAGCGCCTGTGGCTGTCGGCGCTCAACGATTCGTCGATCCGCAAGGCGCTGGGCGCGCTCAAACCGTCCGCCGAGACGCTGCCGCTGTATTTCTCCGCACTCGCCCGTTCGCGTGCCGACTGGCTGATCGGGATGAACCTGAGCCGCTTGTTCACCCTGCTGGGGCGCCAGGCCGGCTATACGGGCGTGCTGTCGGTGGGGCGCGTGCAGACGCCGACGCTGAAGTTGGTCGTGGATCGTGATCGCGAGATCGCGCGATTCGTCTCCATGCCGTATTGGGCCGTGGATGTGCTGCTATCCCATGCCGGCCAATCCTTCACCGCGAGCTGGATACCGCCCGAAGGCAGCACGGATGCAGCGGGTCGCTGCCTTCAGCAGCCGGTGGCGCAGCAGGCTGCGGATCGCATTCGCGCGGCACGCGATGCGCAGGTCGTGTCGGTGGACACCGAGCGCGTGCGCGAGGCACCGCCGCTGCCGTTCGACCTGGGCACGCTGCAGGAGGTGTGCTCCAAGCAGTTGGGCCTCGACGTGCAGGAGACGCTGGACATTGCCCAGGCGCTGTACGAGACACACAAGGCGACAACGTATCCGCGCTCGGATTCGGGCTACCTACCCGAGAGCATGCTGGCCGAGGTGCCGACCGTACTCGACAGCCTGGTCAAGACCGACCCCAGCCTGCGGCCGCTGATCGACCGCCTGGATCGCCAACAGCGCTCGGGTGCATGGAACGACGGCAAGGTGTCGGCTCACCACGGCATCATCCCGACGCTGGAGCCCGCCAACCTGTCGGCCATGAACGAGAAGGAACTGGCCGTCTACCGGCTGATCCGCGCCCATTACCTCGCGCAGTTCCTCCCGCACCATGAGTTCGACCGGACGGTAGCGCAGTTCTCGTGCGGCAGTCAGTCGCTGGCGGCCGTGGGCAAGCAGATCGCCGTCACCGGCTGGCGTGAGGTGCTGGCGACGCCGGGGCCGGACGATGCCGATGGCGAGGATGCGCAGCGCAGCCAGGTGCTGCCCGCCCTGCATGCGGGCCTGTCCTGCCCGGTCGGAAAGGTGGATCTCAAGGCGCTGAAGACGCTGCCGCCCAAACCCTACACGCAGGGCGAGCTGATCAAGGCCATGAAGACCGTCGCCAAGTTCGTGACCGACCCGCGCCTGAAACAGAAGCTGCGAGATACCACCGGCATCGGCACCGAGGCGACACGCGCCAACATCATCAACGGTCTGATCGGTCGCGGCTACCTGGTCAAGAAAGGCCGCGCCGTCCGCGCTTCCGACGCGGCATTCACGCTCATCGACGCGGTGCCCTCGGCCATCGCCGACCCCGGCACCACGGCGGTGTGGGAGCAGGCGCTCGACATGATCGAGGCCGGCCAAATGGCGCTGGACACCTTCATCGAGAAGCAGTCCGTGTGGGTCGGCCAGCTCGTGCAGCAGTACCGCGGCGCAACGCTCTCGCTCAAGCTGCCGCCGGCGCCGGCCTGCCCGCAGTGCGGCGCACCGATGCAGCAGCGCACGGGCAAGAGCGGCGCGTTCTGGTCCTGCTCGCGCTACCCGGACTGCAAGGGTACGTTGCCGATCGAGTCCCCGACGGGCCGGCGCAGCGCACCGCGCAAGCGGCGCGCTGCCTCCAAGGCGTCCTGATCCTCGCTTTCCCCCTGCCGCGCCGGCCACTTCACTGGCGGCGAGGCAAACGTCCCGCACCGCGCGGGACTCCAAAGCGCGCGTCTCCTTCTGCAACGGTGTGCGCGCCCCGTCTGCCCGCCATCGGGCGACGGGGCGAGAAGGTCATTGCTCCCACGAATCGCGCCCGCCGCCATTCCCTTGATCGGTGTGCCTTGCCTCGGTCACGAGGGGCTTCCTGACGCCTTGCCGCCGCGCGAGCCGTGAGGAGGCCCCTTGGGCCGAGGGTATTCCGTGCCGGTGCCCGCCGGCGGAACAACGGGCTCCCTTTGTGCGCGTATGCGTGCCAAAGGATTTCGGCCCCAACCACGACACGGGTCGGGTGTGAATGCTGCGACAGCGGACGGCTCCGACGACGGCCAGGCGCTGTGCCAGCCCACGGGTGGTTTCTTGTTCGATAGCCGAAGACCTGCAGGTCTTCGGCGCCTTTTTCCAGCCTTCCCGAAACCCGAACAGGAAACACCATGACCTCAACGACTCATGGAGATCTGCCGACCTGCCAGCTTTCACTCAAGCGTGCCGGGCTGCTTCTTCAGCAGCAGGCATTTCGCCAGATAGCTGTCCGAGAACGCTCGCAGGTTCGCGCGACGCACCGACTGCTCCGCCACAGTTCCAGGCCCCGCGCGTTTGGGTAGACAGCGGGCGACGACTTCGCCTAGTCGCGCATGGATATGACCGGTTGGATTCAACTCCCAAGCGCCATTGGCTCGACCACCTGGGATCGCCACGACGGCACGGCAACGGATTTCCCCCAGGAAATCCTGCAACAAGTAGTCGCGGGTGGCGATGTATGGAAACACGATCGTGCCCTCGACACCGGCAGGAAAAATCGCTACCGCAGGCAGCATCACATCGTGCGCAAGATTCAGCACCGCCTTCTTCTGCTCCTCAAGGCTGGCCATCAACTTGGTGTCACTCTTCACCTTGCGGATGACCTTGTTGCGGAACAGCGCAGGTTGTTCCTTCACGAGAAACAACAACGCAGCAAGATAGAAGGGCAATTGCAGGAATGGCAGATCCACCGCCTGGATCAGGCCACTCAACCACTCCAGCTTGGATTCCGCACTGCCAGGCTGGTGGTAGATGTACAGAATGGCTGGCAGGTAGCCCGACAGCAGGGCTATGTTCTGCGCAAGCTCAGGCTTGCCGTCCTCCAGCAACCTGTCGAAGTATCCGGCATTTTGCTTGGCCGCCCAGGCACCAAAGCGCTGCCCCAGCAACTCGGCAAAATCATGCAGTGCCTGGCTGGCGCCTCCAAACTTCTGCCGCTGTTCGAGCATGGCCATCACCGGGTTCAGCTCCAACGGCTTCGAGCGCAGAAGGTTCTCCAGATAGTCGGTGTTGGCCGAACGACGGCCTTCGACCATGTCGGTCAGCACATTGTTGTCGAGCACCAGTGAATGCAGCACCTTCGAGCCCGATGGCACCGATCCCCATTGGTGCAGCATCGGCCGGATATACAGCGCATCGATCTCGCCAGGTGGTGAGGCCGCCACCTTCCCATCCACCACCCATGTCTCGCCGATCAGCGGCTCCACTAAGTCGAAGTCTCTCGTTGTGTCCATTCCGCTCCATGTGCCCCCATCGCCGTAATGGTGCAACGCTCGCAGTGTAGCCATCTCATCCCGTCAGGCAGTGACTTTTCGGTGCATTCAAGCACTGGAGCATCTGGCGCAGCCTTCATACGCAATACGCAATACGCCATCGCTTCGTCGCAGCACCAGTCGTACCCAACCGGGTCCTGGTGCATAGGGCACTAGCCGGATTCGGCGGCATTGCGGTGATGACGGATTTCTGTTTCTTGGACCACAGCGACCCTCCTCGCGCCGATCCTCCCATCATGCGTCGCTGACTCGTCAGCACCATGCCAGCAGCCAGGGTCATCCGGCTGCCGCGGAGCTCCTCCGTGCGACCCGCCCAGTCCGCTTCGCATCGACCACCGCGGACGCACGCCCTCGCGGCGCCGATGCCTGCTTTGTTCCATCCACCGGGAGGTTTCCGCTCCCGTTCGGGATGTGGCCTCCGACCTTCGCCAGGAGATTGCCATGCCCCGTCCGCCCCCAGCGGTGCTTCCCAGCCCCGCACAGGCCTGTGCCGATTCCATCGGCCATCTGGCCCTGGTCCACATCGGCAAGCGCCTGCCCCTGCAGGTCTGCCACAGCGCCGCCGGCCACTACATCGGCACCACCGATGCAGAAGGTCCGGTCTCGCGTGAGTCCGTCCAGTACTTCCGTTCGTACCAGGCCGCCCGCCATGCCCTGGAGACAGGCCACTGGCAACAGCGGCTTAAGCCTTGAAACCCTCTCGCCAGGAGATTCCTCATGAACCAGTCCTTGCCCCAAGACGTACTCGACCTGATCGCTCTGGAGGATCTGCATTTTTCCCAAGCGCCCGAAGCGTTCTTCCAAGCATGGAAGCGCGGCGCCGAAATCGCCGGCCACGAGTGGTTCGGCGACGGCACACGCGAAGGTCTGCAGCGTGCCACCACCAAGTGGGACCTGCGGCCCAACATGCTGATGCTCAACGACGCCCTGGGCGTGCTGAGCAGCGGTCAACGCATGTTCCTGTCCGCGATGGTGAGCTTCTACAACTCCCGCGAGGGCGGCGCGATGCTCAAGCGTTGCGGCTTCGAGGGGCTGTCCGACTTCGGCGGCCTCGATCTGGAACGGCGCCAGGTCATCGCTGATCTCACGCTGCACTACAACGGCTGGTGAACCGCGCCTGGCAACCCACCGTCCTTTCATCCCACCCCACGAGGGACATGCGTCCCCGTTCGGGGCCATGTCCCTCCTTCCTTTCGCAGGAGCGGCCATGTCCCGAATCACCATCTTCCACTGACCTGCACCGCCCGCCACCAGGGCGGCCCGACGCCGCGGCCGGCTGACCGGCTGCCACTTCATCCACTCGCTGGGGTTCAATCCCCGGCAGGGGATTGCCTCGGCCATCCTCTGCTGGAGCAATCCCATGTCTCATTCCAAAAACCCCTTCGTCCGCGGCTACGGTGGCCTGTCCGTGCAGCGGCTGCTGGCGATTTCCTACGACGACGACTGCCCGCTGAGCTATCTGCCGCTGCACGTCTCGCAGTCGCACCTGCCGGACAGCCAGGTCGAGCGCCATGCCTGCGTCTTCTGCGACGACTTCGCGCTGATCACCGAGGGCCAGAACGTGCCGCCCGAGCTGGACGCGCAGTGCCCCAGCCACGGCATCGCCCGAAACCTCGTCTACGCCGTCATGGCCGAAGAAGCCGGCCAGCCGCTGCACGTCGGCGATACCTACTCCGAGGAAGCCGCGCGCGAGGTGGTACGCCGCCTGCGCTTCGAGACCGGGTTCTACAGCCGTGCTTGGGAAATCAGTTCGGTGCATATCACCGAGGAGGCCGGCCGCTTCCTCGCCGAACTGGCGGACATCGCCACGCCGAGCGGTTTTTTGTTCATGGCCTTCCGCATTCCCTACAGCCCGGCGGTCGGCGTGAAGCTGATCGCCACGCCCTGGACGGATGCGAACCTGCAGCATGTCGAGGGCATCACCGCCGAAGAGCTGCGGCAGGAGCACCGGGCCAAGGGCGTGCCGGAGTCCCTCGTGGAAGTGTTGCACCTGGCTGCGCTCGCCGACGTTCGCATGTTGGTGTTCGATGCCGACGCGCCCGTGCTGGACGGGCTGACGCTCTACGACGACGAGTAACCCGCAACCCATTCGAGCCCCCACGTCGGGGCTCTTCTTTTGCGCGGAACGCGGTGCCGGCGCATTGCCGATTCCCAACGGACGGTCGCCGCCATGTGCCGCACGCTGGCCGCATGTTCGCTGGCGTTGCCGGCAGTATGCCCAGGCAGTCGAGACCTTCGAGACTGCGGCGCGGTTCGCCGTGCTGGTTGCTTCGTTCTCCGGGCGCACCCGCGTCCATCCACCTCACCCTCAAGGGACCGACCTCCCTTGCAGGCGGGAGTCCCTTGGTTGCCACAAGGAGTCTCCCCATGGATACGCAAGCCATCCGCGCACAGATGCCGGCGCTCGTCGTCGGTCATGTGCCTTCCAACGTCCGTTCGTTCAAGTTCAACATCTTCGACGGCCAGCCCAAGGTTTCGACGCTGGGCTTTCACATCGACCCGAAGCCATTCGAGGGCAAGGTCATCGCCACCACCGACGAGGCCATCGTCGTCAAGACGGGACGGGCCGAGTTCGCGGTACTCGATCGCACGCTCGTGACCGAAGTGCCCGACGAGGGCGCCAAGGTGCAGGTCGAACCCTATGTCAGACGCCGCTTCGACGGTCAGCGGGCGGACACGCCCGAGGAGCAGACCGAGTTCACCGCCGACGGCCAGCCCTACACGGTGAAGCGGTTCGTGCTCGGTTCCGCACCGGCGAAGCTGCCGATCCCCGAGCCGCGCTGCCCCGAGCTGCAGGAACTGATCGACCAACTGGAGCAGTTGCCTGCTCCCGACGGCTTCCGGCGCATCACCCACATGCTGGTGGATGCCGGTGCGCGGGACATCACCTGGGTCGATCCGCTGCCCGCCGACATCATCCGCACGCCGCCGGCCATCGGCTTCACCGTCGCCACGATGAAGTTCCAGGGTCGCGTCACCGTGCTGTATGAGCGTGGCCTCGACCTCTACGCGGTGGAGCTGCGCCGCGACGGCGAGCTGGTCGAACGGGTCGATGAGGTGTTCTTCGACACCCTCGGCGAGACGCTGGAACGGCTGATCGACGACGGGAGCTGGAGACGCATTCGCGTGCAGTGTCTGTCGGGTCGCAAGGCTGTCCGGCACTGACCTCCCAGCAGCTTCCCGCCCTCGCGGCGGGAAGCCTCTCTTCCTGCCTCCCTGGAGATCACACCCATGACTGTTCGATTCAAAGGCACGGAGCTGCGGCCCGTGCTCGCCGAAGCGGTGGCGAATCAATGCCGCGTCATCCTGGTCAAGGATCACGGCGTGTACTTCCTGGCCGAGCGCGGCGAGCGCCGACCCGATGGTCGCCAGAAGACCATCGCCTATGCCGCCGGCTGCAACCCGGATGTCGATGCCTTCGACGACTGGTGGGAACTGGCGCGTGCCGAGGTCGGTGGCGACGACTTCGGCGAGTTCTTCGATCCGCAGGAGGGCGTGTTTGCGCGCATCCTGCGCAGCGAGGACGACCTCGACGTGTCCGCCACCGCGACACACCTGTCGCTGCAGGCGGTTCCTTCCACCCCCAGCGGCAACTGACCGCCCATCCCTGGCCCCCGCTCCGGGGGCCTCATTCTTCCCGGCAATGCGGACAGCCGCGAGTGCCGATTGCCGCTCGCCTGCGCGCCGTCCTGGCGCCACGCTTCCGGCCATGTTCCGCTGACGTCCGTCAGCGACATGCCCAGGCAGCCACGATCTTCAAGGCTGCGATGCGGTTCCGGCCGCGTTGATCACTCCAGTTCGCACCGGCATCCATGCGCGAACGGCCATCGGTTCTCGATGGCGATGCCACCAAGCTGTTCCATCAACCCACGCGGGGGTTCCACACCTTCCCCGCCTTGGGTCGGGTGTGTCTCCGCCTCATTGTTCCCAGGAGATTCACCATGACCACTTCCACCGAAAAGTCCTACTTCGATCTGCACATCACCGGCCTCGGGTATCTCAATCGCATCCGCGAAGTGAAGCCCAAGAAAGGCGATGCGTTCCTGGCCTGCGACATCGCAGCCCTGAACGGTCCCAGCGATGACGTCTCGTATGTGCGCTTCGACACGCGCGTATCGGGTTCGGAAGCGCAGCACCTGGTGCGCCGCTGCATTCAGGCGGTCGACGCCGAGAAGAAGGTGATGATCGGCTTTCGCCTGGGCGACCTGTGGACCGACACCTTCACCTACTCCAAGGGCAAGCGTGCCGGCGAGCAGGGTGTGAGCCTCAAGGCCCGCCTGCTGTTCGTCAGTTGGATCAAGGTCGACGGCAAGCTCGTCTACAAGGCCGAACCAAAGCCGACCGAGACCGACGAGCGGGAGCCGGAAGTCCCTGTGACGTCCGACGCGCCCGCTGCGCAGCAAGCCTCGGCACCGGAGCCTTCCGAGCCCGTCGCCGATGCTGCCGACGACGCAGCCGATGCCCCCGCATTGGCCGTTGCCGAGTCGTTCTGATCCGCAAGGCCCCATCCCCGGGGCCTTGTCTTCTCTTCGTCCCAGGAGACCTTCATGATCACCATCCCCGGCCAACTGGCCATCAAGACCATCCACGGCAGGAACGGCGACTTCAACGTCGGCCGCCTGGCGACCTCGATCGGCGAGTTCGTCGTGAAGAACGCCGAACTCGATCAGTACCGCGAGGGCAAGTACGACGGTGATTTCGTCATCGTCGAGATTCGTCCCTCCACGTACAACGCCAACGGCCGCATGGTCATCGAGATCCGCGCCCATCTGGGCGGGATGACACTGTCCAACATCGACGCCCTGAGCCGCGACGAAGCCCGCCGGCTGAGTCCGCAGGAAGTCGATCCGATCGACGAGGAGGCGCAGGCGCCCGTGCCGGCAACGCCCCCGGCCAAGCCGAAGGCGAAGCCGCGCAGTCCGCGCGATCCCCTGGTCGATACCACGCCGTTCGGCAGCGAACCGGCTCCCGTGTCCGCTGCGGCCTCGGCCGAGGCAGACGACGCGGCGCTGTTCGGTGCCTTGTGGCCCCTGGGCGAGACCGTGAAGCTCGATGCGACCGTGGATCGTCGTGTGCTGCGTCAGCAGCGCGACCGTCTCGACAAGCTGGGCTACGAGTTCGCTCCGTTATCCCAGGACTGGCACCTCCAAGCTGCCTGATCCATCCGCCGCCTTGCGCGGCATTCCGCCACCCGCCGGGGTTCTCCCCCGACGGGGAGGGCTCCGGCCATTTCTTCAAGGAGACCCTCATGGGCTGGACCTTCGTTCGTCAGACGCGCGATCAGTTGATCCGCGAGCTGATCGCTCCGCAGGCGTCCGAACGCGCTTGCTGCGAAGTCATCGACCACACGCTGGACGGCGACGTTCTGTGGACCGTGGTTCGCGTCACCGCCAAGCAGACGGGCGTCATGGGCCTCGCGGCCGGTGAGTCCGTCGCCTACATCGGCTGCCATCTGTTGGAAAGCGCGGGCCTCGAGTGGGGCTACAAGTCCCTCGATGAGTCCGTGCATCCGTACTACTACTCGTGTCCGCTGCGCTATCTCGACATGGCGCCGGTGCAAAGCTCCGAGTGGCGCGAGCGGGTTCACCGCTTCCACGCGGGACGCGCCGTCTAGCGGCACGAATCTTCCTTCACCCAACCGGGGCGAGCATGGCCCCGCGGGCTGTGGTTGCTCCTTCATTTTCAAGAGGACATCACCATGCCTGCACCTTCTTCCGCGAAACCGCTGTACCGCATCGACGAATGCCCCGACCTCATGGCCGACGGTTGCGTCGGTGACGAGCAGGGCAATCTCGTCTTTCTGTCGATCTGGGCGCGCGACACCGCCGTTCAGGAGTTCCTCGCCCGCCTGACCCTCGGCCGGGATGAACAGGGACTGGATCAGTTCCACGTCATCACCGAGCAGGGCGCTTCCATCCCGGTCTTCGTCGGCAACGTCGAGAACCTGGAAAAGCGCATCACCCGCGCCTATCGGCGAACGCTGTTCGGTTCGCTGACGAATGTGTGGCTGTTCGATCGTCGCTGCGTGAAGCCAGACAAGGCCAACGCCAGCGCGCTGGCGCTTCTGCCCAGGGATTCCGCGCACCGGCTCGACCGGCTGTGGACGCTGGTGCAGGACACCTGCCCGCTGCCACTGCTCGACCACTGGCGCGACACCGTGCTGGAGCTGTTGCAGACACGGCGGATGCTGACCAGTCTTCCCTTGGCCCTCGGGCCACTGGAAGGCCATCGGCTGGCCCTCGATGTCCCGGCGCTGACGAAGGCGCTGGGCGAACTGATTCGCAACGGCACCCTCGGCGCCACGCAGTACGAACTGGCCGCGAACGCACCGCTTCGGCGTGTGGCGTGAACCATCCCCACGGGCATGCGCGCCGCGCGTGCCCGCCTTCCCTCATCCATCATCAGGAGAAATCCATGGCACTCATGTTTCCGCGCCTGGCGCGCAATTTCATTCGTAACGGCTACTTCCCCACCGACGAACCGACGCTGGAGCGGGCCTTGTCCGCACTGGCGCCGTCTCCCGGCTCCATGTCCATCCTCGATCCCTGCGCCGGCGAAGGCGTGGCGATCGCCGAAGCCGCTCACGCCCTCGGGCGCGAGCAGGTCCAGGCCTTCGCCGTCGAGTACGACGCCGAGCGCGCCCGCCACGCACGGCAACTTGTCGATCGCTGCATCCAAGGTGACCTGATGGACACGCTGATCTCGCGCCAGTCCTTCGGGCTGCTGTGGCTGAACCCGCCGTATGGCGACCTGAGCAAGGACGTGAACGGCAACATCGGCTATCAGGGCCAGGGCCGTGCGCGGCTGGAGAAGCTCTTCTATCAGCGCGCGCTGCCGCTGCTGCAGTACGGCGGCGTGCTGATCTTCATCGTGCCGTCCTACGTGCTCGACCCCGAGCTGGTCGGATGGTTGACGCGCCACTTCGTCGACCTGCGCATCTACCGTGCGGTGGAAACGCAGTTCAAGCAGGTGGTGATCTTCGGCCGCAGGATTCGTCAGCGCGACCAGGCGTCGGAGTCGGTCAAGGCCGTGCGTGGTCTGCTGCTGCAGATCGGACAGGGCGACGCCGAAGCCGAGGAGCTGCCGCTCGAATGGCCGTTCCTGCCGTACACCGTCCCTGCCAGCCCGGCCGAGCCGGAGCACTTCTATCGCGTGACGATGGAGCCCGAGCAGTTCGCCGATGAAGTCGGCCGGCTGCAAGGACTCTGGCCGGCGCTCGATACGCATCTGGGCGCCGCGCAGCAGTCGCTGCGTCCGCCCGCGCGGGCCTTGTCGCACTGGCATCTCGCCCTGGCCTTGGCCGCAGGCGCGATTTCCGGCGTAGTGACGTCCAAGAGCGGGCGCGTGCTCGTCGTCAAAGGTGACACCCACAAGGAGAAGATGCTCCAGACGGAATACACCGAACGCGACGACGGCTCCGTGGCCGAGACACGCATCCTCACCGACAAGTTCGTGCCGGTCATTCGTGCATGGGACTTGACGCTGGGCTCGCCTACGTGGGGCGAAGTGCTGACCATCCGCTGATCGCTGTTCCCTGACGGTTCGCCGTCGCTTTCATCCACCCACCGGGGTCACGTTGCCCCGATGGGGTGCCGTGGCCCCTTCTTCCAGAAGGAGAAACCACCATGGCACTCGCAGTCCTCAACCTCGGGTCACAAGCACGCTTTTCGCCAGGGCAGGTGGTCATGACCGCCGGCGTCGACGAGCTGGTCCGACAGGGCCGGCTCAACCCCACGCCGTACCTGAGCCGCCATCTTCATGGCGAATGGGGCGACCTGAGCGACAGCGATCGGCGGCAGAACGACGCCGCGCTGAAGTCTGGCGAGGATCGTCTGTTCTCGTCCTACCAGGTCACGCGCGACCTGAAGCTCTGGATCATCACCGAATGGGATCGCAGCGTCACCACACTGCTGCTGCCCAGCGAATACTGATCCGCATCCAGCGGCCTCGCGCCGCTTCTTTCTTCCCACCCAGGGGCATGTCACCGCCCCGTGGGGGAGGTGCATGCCCCATTGCTTTGGAGCATCACCATGTCCCTCGATCTCGAAACCGTTCCCGAAACCGCTGTGCAGGGCGACCTGCTCGAAGCGGCCGCTTCACCCCTCACGCTCAGCCTGCAGGACTTCGTGTCCGAGTTCGGCGACGAGCTGCTCGACTCGCTCAACCGCGCCAATCCTCCGGTCTACACCGGCGAGGTGCGGGTGCATCGGCAACTGATCCTCGCCGCGCTCAAGCGCAAGCTGTTCCCGGCGCAAGCCGATGTGGTCCACGCTGTCACCGAGCTGTTGGTCGATCGCGGCGAACGCGCCGCGATCGTCAATGGCGAGATGGGCTGCGGCAAGACGACGGTGGGTATTGCCACCGCCGCCGTGCTCAACGCCGAAGGCTACCGCCGCACCCTGGTGCTCTCGCCACCCCACTTGGTCTACAAGTGGCGGCGCGAAATCCAGGAGACGGTGGCCGGGGCCAAGGTCTGGGTGCTCAACGGCCCGGACACGCTGGTCAAGCTGCTGAAACTGCGTGAGCAGTTGGGCGTGCCGGCGCAGGGCCAGGAGTTCTTCGTCCTGGGCCGCGTGCGGATGCGGATGGGGTTCCACTGGAAGCCTGTCTTCGTTCGGCGGCGCACGCCTCACGGCGACGTGGGGGCCTGCCCGGCTTGCGGGCATGTCATCACCGACCTGGACGGCGAGCCTGTCAACACCATCGATCTAGAAGCGGAAGAGTCCCGCCGTAAATGCAGCCACTGCACCTCACCGCTGTGGACGCTGATCCGTCCCAGAGGTCTGTCCGCCAGCGACCAGTCCTCGACCGTGCTCAAGGCACTGAAGCGTATTCCAACCATTGGCGAAGTGACCGCGCAGAAGCTGATGCAGAAGTTCGGTGACGCCTTCCTCGCATCGATGCTCGGGGACAACATCCACGAGTTCATCAACCTGATGGATGGCAACGGCGAGCTGGTCTTCTCGGACCGGCAAGCCCATCGCATGGAACGTGCGATGGCCAACATGGAGTTCGGCTTCGGCGAGGGCGGCTACCAACCGTCCGAGTTCATCAAGAGGCAGCTTCCCCAAGGCACGTTCGACCTGCTCATCGCCGACGAGGCGCACGAGTACAAGAACGGCGGCTCCGCTCAGGGCCAGGCCATGGGGGTGTTGGCGGCCAAGGCGCGCAAGACGCTGCTGCTCACCGGCACACTGATGGGCGGCTACGGCGACGACCTGTTCCACCTGCTGTTCCGAGCCCTGCCGGGGCGGATGATCGAAGACGGCTACCGGCCGACGAAGAGCGGCAGCATGACGTCGGCCGCGATGGCGTTTATGCGCGATCACGGGGTGCTCAAGGACATTTATTCCGAGAGCACCGGCACGGCGCACAAGACGGCCAAGGGCACCAAGGTATCGGTGCGCACGGTCAAGGCGCCAGGCTTCGGTCCCAAGGGCGTGCTGCGTTGCGTCCTGCCGTTCACGGTCTTCCTCAAGCTGAAGGACATCGGCGGCAATGTGCTGCCGCCCTACGACGAGGAGTTCCGCGAAGTCGCGATGGACACGGCGCAAGCCGCGGCCTACCGCGATCTGGCGGGTCGGCTCACCCAGGAGCTGAAGCAGGCCCTGGCGAAGCGCGACACGACGCTGCTCGGTGTGGTCCTCAACGTGCTGCTGGCCTGGCCGGACTGCTGCTTCCGGTCGGAAACGGTGGTGCATCCGCGCACGCGCAACACCTTGGCGTTCGTGCCGGCTCAGTTCAACGAGCTGGAGGTGATGCCCAAGGAACGCGAGCTGATCGAGATCTGCAAGCAAGAGAAGGCAGAAGGTCGCAAGACCCTGGTCTATTCGGTCTACACCGGCACGCGCGACACCACGTCGCGTTTGAAGGCGCTGCTGGAGCAGGAAGGCTTCAAGGTGGCGGTGCTGCGCGCGAGCGTGGATGCCTCCCGCCGCGAGGACTGGATCGCCGAGCAGTTGGACCGTGGCATCGACGTGCTCATCACCAATCCCGAGCTGGTGAAAACCGGCCTGGACTTGCTGGAGTTCCCGACCATCGTGTTCCTCCAGTCCGGCTACAACGTGTATTCGTTGCAGCAGGCCGCCCGGCGCTCCTGGCGCATCGGCCAGAAGCAGCCGGTGCGCGTGATCTACCTCGGCTACGCCAACTCCTCGCAGATGACCTGCCTGGGGTTGATGGCTCGGAAGATCATGGTGTCGCAATCCACCTCGGGCGACGTTCCTGAATCCGGGCTCGATGTCCTGAACCAGGATGGCGACTCGGTGGAGGTGGCACTGGCTCGGCAGTTGGTGCATTGAGCGTTGCTGAACTTGGCGGCCCCTTCGGGGGCCGCTTCTTTCTTCAGCAAAGCCCGCGGGCTTCCCGTTCCTTGTCCCGCAGTTCTTGATCCAGCGGCGGGTAGTAGATCACGTCGGGAGGGGTGTCCGAGAACCAGGCCCACTTCAGGATGAAACCAGCGCACAGCAGGGTGACCGCCGTGACGATGGGCGCCCAGCCGGCCAGCGCCTCGACGATCGCGCCGATCAAGCCGACGCTACCGGAGATCCACTGCACGAGCAGCCAATCCGCCAGCGCCGCCAGAAGGGCTGCCGCCGTCAGCTCGCCGGCTCGCTCCCGAGCCAGTCTCTCGGCCTGCTTCTTCTGTTCATGTGCCTCATACATGCGGAACAGGAAATTGTCCTTCTCGCGCAGAGCCAGGTTTCGGAAGTCGCGTGCAGGTGCATATCCCAGTGGCCTCTGGTAGGCCGGCTCAGCCGAAGCCGTGAGAAAGCCCGGCAGCCAACTGAGGACGATAACGCTGATCTGACGCAGCACGATCAGGACGACGGGGATCACGATGGCTACCGCGAAGCTGAAGGCGACGACGAGGACTGCGACCCATCCCACATCACTCAGTAGCGCCTTGTCGCCGGCCGACCACTGCCACAGCCCTCGACCGGCACGAAGCATCATGGCCATGTCGAGGAACAGGACGAGGCAAATCAACCGCAACGCCCAGTGGGCATCCCAGGCTCTCTCCAGCGCTCCAAGACCTTTTTCGACAGCGGCGGTGCTGCCCGCTTTATCTGCATCGTCTTTCGCCAACTTCCTTCTCCTTGTTTGGGTGGTCGAACTGTGTAGCGAGCGCCCCTTCTTGGGGAAATGGGGCGCCGCGCGTTTCGGATTTTCGGCAGCCCGCGCAGCACGGTTCTGCAATGGTGCAGGCATCCCGTCACCGTGGGGTGCCACATGCTGCCGTCTTTGCCTCGTTTCCTCTGCATCTTCGTCGTGCTCAGCGGCCTGCTGTCCGGCTGCACGACGACACCGGCCACCCCTGACCACATAGAAGCGCCGCCACCCGACGAGCCAGCTTTGGAGCAGCGACTGGTGCCCGTGGCCCGCTACGGCCGCTACACCCTGGTCGAGCTGGTGCCGGAGCCCGCGCAGCGTGATCTCTTGCAGCAGGCGGTGGAGGTCTCGATTCCGCCCATGCTCGATGCCAGCGTGGGCGATGCCATGCGCCACGTTTTGCTGCGCTCCGGCTACCGGCTCTGCGNAGGCCGCATCGCTCTACGCGCTGCCGCTGCCCGCCGCACACCTGCGCCTGGGTCCGCTGATGCTGCGCGATGCCTTGCTGACCCTTGCCGACCCCGCCTGGGAGCTGTCGGTCGATGACTTGACCCGCCAGGTCTGCTTCAGCCGGCACGGTGCTCCCACCTTCCTTTCCGCCAACCCGCCCGGCACCGCCACGCCCGTGCCGGACGCCGACCGGCCCGAGGAGATGCAGCCATGACCTTTCCCCAAGCGCCATCCGAGCGCAATTCCCGCACGCGCTGGCTCAAGATCTCCGCGGCCTTCTGGCTGCTGCTCATCAGTGCCGTGGCACTCATCAACAGCGTCGGCCTGTCGCGGCTCGCCGAACAGACCCAGAGCAGCGCACAGGATGCGCAGGTCAACGCGCTGGGCCTGCGCGTGGCCGATCTCGAACAGCAGGCCGATGCGGACAAGCGCCGGCCGACGCCGATCAGCCAGGCCGAATTCGCCACCGCGCGGCAGGCGCTGGACGAACGGATGACGCGCATCGAAGAGGCCGACGAGGCGAGGGCTCTGGCCGTCGACCTGCAGACGCTGCAGGCGCGCGTGAACGGAATCGAAACCCGCCTGGAGAAGGCCCGGCAGGTGGCATCCGCCGCTCGCCCGCGCGCTCCGGTTGCGACGAAGCCCAAGGTGCCGGAGCCGCCGTTCCGGGTGCTCGGCGTGGAGCTGCGTGGAGGCGAGCGCTTTCTGTCGATCACCTCCACCGCCGCGGCCTCGCTCGCGGGCGCCCGGCTGCTGCGCGAGGGCGATGCCGAGGGCGGCTGGCAACTGCAGTCCATCGAGGCGCAGGCGGGTGTGTTCCAGGTGAACGGCCAGACGCAGCGCGTTGCGGTGCCGTAGGAGGTCGCCATGAACCTGCGGCCGTTGCTCGCTGCCGTCGTCCTGTTCGCCGCTTTCGGCGCATCCGCGCAGCCGGCCCCGGTGACGAATTCGCGCATGGTGCCCGCCCAGGTGCAGCCGGGCGCTGATGCGGCGCTCGACGAGCGTCAGGCGCGGGAGTGGGGGCTTCACCCCGAGGAGTGGGTACGTTACCGGCAACTGATGCAGGGGCCGCTCGGGGTCTATTCGCCCCAGCTCGATCCGCTCACGGCGCTGGGCATCGAGGCCCGCAGCGAGGAGGAGCGCAGGCGCTACGCGGAGTTGCAGGTGCAGGCCGAGGCCCGGCGCGTCGGCAAGACGCTGGCCTACCAGCGGGCCTACGACGCGGCGTGGCAGCGCCTGTTTCCCGGCCAGCCGCGCGTGAGCCTGCTCGGCGCCAAGGCGCAGGGTGCCGGCAACACCGGCTCCGGGCGCCTGGCGGTCTTCGTCAAGGCCGACTGCGCGCCGTGCGCGCAGCGCGTGCAGCAGTTGCAGGCGGCCGGCACGGCCTTCGATCTCTACATGGTCGGCAGCCGTCAGGACGACGCGCGCATCCGGCAGTGGGCCACCCAGGCGGGCATCGACCCGGCCAGGGTGCGCGCCCGCACCATCACGCTCAACCACGATGCGGGGCGCTGGCTGTCGCTCGGCCTCCCCGGCGATCTGCCGGCCGTGGTGCGCGAGGTGAACGGCCAATGGCAGCGGCAGTAGGTACGCCGGGCCGGGAGCGTCGGCCGTCCCGCGTCGCCATCCGCTGCGCCAGCGCCGCGCTGCTGCTCGCCACCGGCGGCTGGGCGTTGGCCGCTCTGGCGCGGGAAGTGCCGCCGCCGGCCTATCGACTGGCGGCGCATCGTGCAGACGTGCCGGCGGCGGTGCTGTACGCGGTGGCCTTGCAGGAGAGCGGCGCCAAGCTGCGCGGGCGTCTGATCCCCTGGCCGTGGACGCTCAACGTCGCCGGCACGCCGCAGCGCTATGCCACCCGCGCCGAGGCCTGCGCGGGGCTGCATCGTGCGCTCGCCCACACGCCGGCCAATCGCATCGACGCCGGCCTCGGCCAGGTCAATCTCGGCTACCACACGCATCGCTACACGCAGCCCTGCGAGCTGCTGGACCCGTACCGCAACCTCGCCATCGCTGCGGAAATCCTGCGCGAACAGCACACGCCGGGCGAGGACTGGCTGCTTGCCATCGGCCGCTACCACCGGCCCGCCGGCGGGGCACCCGCGGCGCGCTACCGGCGCAGTGTGCATCGGCACCTGACCCGCGTGCTCGACCCCGGCGTTCCCGTTCCAACCCTCCAGGCCAACACGCCATGAACCACATCGTCCTCATCGCCGCCATCGGTCTGCTGTCCACGACCACCGTCTTCGCCCAGACCGCCTCCGCGCCGCTGATCGTCGTCGAAGACCGCGGCGGCGACTCCGCGCTGCCGTACTACCAGTCGCTGAATCCTCAGCCGGATCAGGCCACGCCGCCGGCCCCGATGCCGGCCCCTCGCGCGGGCAACACGGCCGACGTCGAAGCCGCCATGCTGCCGGTGCGCTCGACGCAACTGTTGCCGGGCGAGGTGCAGCGCCGCGTCATCCGGGCGCCGGGCCTGACGGCGCTGTTCCTGATCGGCGACGACGAGCGTTCGCGCGCCTGGCTGCGGCAGCGGCAGGCGGCGCTGCGAGAGCTGCAGGCCGTGGGCCTGGTGGTCAACGTGGAGTCGATGGCCGCGCTGACGGCGCTGCGCAGGCTGGCTCCCGGCCTCACCCTCTCGCCGGCCTCCGGCGACGACCTGGCCCAGCGCCTGGGCCTGCGCCACTACCCGGTGCTCATCACGGCCACCGGCGTCGAGCAGTAGGTGCGCAAATGGCCCAACCGCATGCGGTCGAGGTGCTGCTGCGGCCAGCGGTGGAGCTTCATACCGTGGCGGTCTGCACCGGCGCCGCGATTCTGTGCCTGGTGGCACCGTGGTCGCTCGCGCTGAACCCGCTGCTCGGCCTGGGCTCGGCGCTGGCCTTCCTGACCTTCGGCGCGATTCGCCTGTGCGATGCCTGGGCGATCCTGCGCTATCGCCGCAACATCCGCCGCCTGCCGCGCTACGTGATGACCAGCCGCGACGTGCCGGTGAGTCAGCAACGGCTGTTCGTCGGCCGGGGCTTTCGCTGGGAGCAGCGGCACACGCACCGGCTGATGCAGACCTACCGGCCGGAGTTCCGCCGTTATGTCGAGCCGACGGCGATCTACCGGGCCGCCCGGCGGCTGGAGGAGCGGCTTGAGTTCGCGCCGTTTCCCGTCTCGACGCTGGCGCGTGCGCTGGCCTGGGACAGCCCGCTCAACCCGGCGCGGCCGCTGCCGCCGGTCGGCGGACTGCCGCGCCTGCATGGCATCGAGCCGCACGAGGTCGACGTCACCCTGCCGCTGGGCGAGCGCGTCGGCCACACCCTGGTGCTGGGCACCACGCGCGTCGGCAAGACGCGGCTGGCCGAGCTGTTCATCACCCAGGACATCCGTCGCAAGGTCCGCGGCGAGCACGAGGTGGTGATCGTCTTCGACCCCAAGGGCGATGCGGACCTGTTGAAGCGCATGTATGTGGAGGCCAAGCGCGCCGGGCGCGAAGGCGAGTTCTACGTCTTCCATCTGGGCTGGCCGGACATCTCGGCGCGCTACAACGCTGTGGGCCGGTTCGGGCGGATCTCCGAGGTGGCAACGCGCATCGCCGGACAGCTCTCGGGCGAAGGCAACAGCGCCGCCTTCCGCGAATTCGCCTGGCGCTTCGTCAACATCATCGCGCGCGCCCTGGTCGAGCTGGGGCAGCGGCCGGACTACCTGCTGATCCAGCGCCACGTCATCAACATCGACGCGCTGTTCATCGAGTACGCCCAGCACTACTTCGCCAAGAACGAGCCGAAGGCCTGGGAGGTCATCGTCCAGCTCGAAGCCAAGCTGAACGACAAGAACATCCCGCGCAACATGATCGGGCGCGAGAAGCGCGTGGTGGCCCTCGAACAGTACCTGTCCCAGGTGCGCGTCTATGACCCGGTGCTCGATGGCCTGCGCAGCGCCGTGCGCTACGACCGGACGTACTTCGACAAGATCGTCGCTTCGCTGCTGCCGCTGCTGGAGAAGCTCACCACCGGCAAGATCGCCCAACTGCTCGCACCGAACTATTCCGACCTGTCCGACCCGCGACCGATCTTCGACTGGATGCAGGTCATCCGCAAACGCGCGGTGGTCTACGTGGGCCTGGATGCGCTGTCCGACGCCGAAGTCGCGGCGGCGGTGGGCAACTCGATGTTCAGCGACCTGGTCTCGGTCGCCGGCCACATCTACAAGTTCGGCATCGACGACGGGCTGCCCGGCGCCGCGGTGAGCGCCAAGATTCCGATCAACGTCCACGCCGACGAATTCAATGAACTCATGGGCGACGAGTTCATTCCGATGGTCAACAAGGGCGGCGGTGCCGGCGTGCAGGTGACGGCCTACACGCAGACCTTGAGCGACATCGAGGCGCGCATCGGCAACCGTGCCAAGGCCGGCCAGGTGGTCGGCAACTTCAACAACCTGTTCATGCTGCGCGTGCGCGAGACCGCCACCGCCGAACTGCTGACGCGACAACTGCCCAAGGTCGAGGTGTATGCCACGGCACTGATGAGCGGCGCCACCGACAGCTCCGACCCGCACGGCAATACCGCCTTCACGTCCAACACCCAGGACCGCATCAGCAGCAACAGCGTGCCGTTGATCGAGCCGGCGCATGTGGTGGCGCTGCCCAAGGGGCAGTGCTTCGCGCTGACCGAGGGCGGCAACCTCTGGAAAGTCCGCATGCCGCTGCCGGCACCCGACCCCGACGAAGCCATGCCGAAGGATCTGCAGGAGCTGGCCGGCTACATGCGACAGCACTACGTCGAGGCGGGAGACTGGTGGGAGAACCAAGGCATCCCCGGCCTGCAGGACAAGGCGCTGCCCGACGACCTGCTGGACGACTTCAAGCAGCTGGCCGCCGCTGAAGAAGCCGAAGCATGAGCGATCCGGCCGTCGCGGCACAGCGCCAGCAGCAACGGCAGCAGGGGCTGATCGCCGGCCTGGTCACGCTGCCGTTCCGCTTCTTCGGCGTGCTGTGCGGCGCGCTGCTGCTGTGCATCCTGATCGAATGCGTCGGCATGCACTTCTTCTGGCCCGAGCAGGGCTGGCGCCACGCGCAGGGCATGCTGCACTACGAGCTGGACCAGCTCTCCACCCACTTCACGCGCAGCGCGCTGGTGCAGGAGCCGGGGCGCACCGCGCACCGGCTGGTCGAGCAGGGCTACGACTGGCTGTTCGTGAAAAGCGGCCTGCTGGACTGGATACGCGACGCCTCGGCCCAAGCCAGCGCCGGCAGCCATCGCCCGACCAAGGACTTCCGCTACTACCTGGGTCTGGTCTACGTGCATCTGGAGAGCTACCTGATCGCGGCGGCCTACACGACGCTGGTGTTCATCGTGCGGATGCTGGTGCTGTGCCTGACCCTGCCGCTGTTCCTGATGGCCGCCTTCGTCGGGCTGGTGGACGGTCTGGTGCGCCGGGACATCCGCCGCTTCGGCGCGGGCCGCGAGTCGGGGTTCATCTATCACCGCGCCAGGGCCAGCCTGATCCCGCTGGCCGTGCTGCCGTGGGTGACTTACCTGGCGCTGCCGGTGAGCGTGAACCCGCTGCTGATCCTGCTGCCCAGCGCCGCACTGCTCGGCCTGGCGGTGTGCATTGCGGCGGCGACGTTCAAGAAGTATCTGTAGCTGCAGCCCTGCGCCAAGTCAGATGAACGATGCCATCGTTTCGGTTCTCTGCTTCGTCAAGTACGTCAGCATTGGCGTGAACAAATACGTTTCAAGCAGTCTTCTTCTGCCTGTCTCGCAGAGACGCGGCCCAGTCCTTTAAAGCCTGGATGTCCTGAAAGAGATCAGTAGGTGGTGGCGGCGCGGCATTCCTACCGCTGGATGGATCGTGTGCGTCAACAATGTCGCAGCACTTCTTGAATCCGGCGGCGAAAGCATCGCAGTCAGCCTCGGTGAGCGCACTGACCTTCTTCAGGTCCTTGGCGTTGATGTAATCCCTGTGGCGTTGAATAACGCGGACGAAAGCGATGTCCTCCAGGCCGCGCTCCCATGTGGCGCGCAGCGAGTTGTAGAGCTTTGCCACCTCGACCGCGTACTCGTCTTCCTGGTTGTTGTCATGCAGCAGCTTCGCCGCACGTGCCGCCTTCTCCAGCTTGTCGATGCGATCTTCGACGCTCTGGGCCTTCCAAGGCAGGCCGTCGGCCACCATGCCGGCTCCCGCGGCGCCACGACTGAGCGTCGTGAGCCGCACTGCCCGCCCGGTCTTCGTCGCGTGGTCATTCAGATCGTTCACGAACACCAGATCATGCGTGAAGACGATGACCTGGCGGTTCTCCGCTTCTTCCACGAGACGCTTGGCCACCTGCCCACGCCAGCGATGGTCCAACGAGGACACCGGGTCATCGAAGACCAGAGCAGAGCGGTGCATTGCGGTGGCAAGCTCGGTCATGAAGGCGGCCAGCGCCACGCAGGTCTTTTCCCCTTCGCTCAGGATTTCGTGGACCTTGGCATCCGGCTTGGCGAAGAGGCGCACCTGATACTGCGGTGAGCCGTACTTGCCGCCGGAGCGCACGATTTCGACGCGAACCTTGGAGGCCGCAAGCCTGACAATCTCTTCCTGAAATCTGTCGCGCAGCCGAGGCGTAATCACGGTGTCGGCAATGTCGTTGCCCATCTTGGTGATGGTGTTCGTCGCCGTGTCGCCCGCACACTCGGTCAGAAACTGGATTGTCTTCAGCCGCTGGATTTCGTCAGTGACGACCGGCAGCATGCCGGCGAGCAGCGCCCGGTCGCTCAGCTCGGCGAAATCGGCTTCGAGCTTCTTGCGTTCATCCGCGTCAGCGGACTTGCGCAGCTCGGCGGCGTAGTTGCGGATCGTGGTCTGAAGCTGGCCGAGATCAGGCAGCGGCGACAGTGGAACGGGCGGAAGCTGTACCTCGCCGTTTCCGCCCAGGGCTTTGAGCAGAACGTGGCGCCGCAGCCGGGCTGCGGCGATGAAGCGGCGCGTCTGCTGCTGCAGCACTTCATTCTGAAGGCCCAGCTCGTCAAGACTGGCCTTCACCGCCCGCGTGCCGATTGCCCCGGCAGCTATGGTCTGACGTGCGGTCTGAGCTGCCTTCTCTGCCTCGCGTGCAAGCTGTTCCGTGTCCTTCTGTATGAAATCCTCGAAACGCACCATCCGTGCACGTGCCTCAGCTTCCAATGGCTGCTGGCAAAGCATGCAATGCGCGTCTTCGGCCGACGGCGGAAACGGCTGTCCGGGGTATGCGATCTCCGTCGAGTAGCGTCGGGCGGAATCCCATAGCGCCCGCCATGTCTCGCCGCCGACGCCGGCAAGGGGTTCGCCCGTGAAGGCCTTCTCCGCGGCAAGACGTGCGGCGCCCCGTTTCGACCGTGCGTCCCTGGCGAGGGCCGCGGCCGCCAGCAGTTCCTCATCGGTGGTTTTGGCTGCAACGCTGTTCACCGCGGTAATCAGCCGCATGACGTTGTCGGCTTTGACGGCCTGTTCCGCCGCTGCCTTGGTCGGATTCTTCGACAGGTCTTCCCGCAGACGCTCAAGACGGACGCTTTCGTCTGCCGAGAGCGCCGCCAACGCTTCGATCTTCTTTGCGTCTGTATTGGCGTTCAGCGCGGCAAGCGCCTTCCCCACGGCCGTGGTGGCCTTCCAGGTCGGCGCCGCAAAGATCGGATTGCGGGCCTTCTCAAGCTGCTTTTGTTCAGCCCCGAGGGCATCCTTCACCGCCTGACAGGCTGCAGCAAGCTCATCCGGTACGTCCAGACCGAAGGGCCGGAATGCAACCTCGTTCTTCTCGCGGATATGCACTGAGGCGCAGTCGCTATCGAACACGCTCACTGCAGACAGCGTTGCATGCGGATTTGCGCCGTTCTGCCACTGTTCGACCGGCTGCGGCACACCGCCGACCCCGTACTCGATGTTCGCGCCGACGCGCTTCGGGGGCTGATCGGCATACACATTGGGTTCGATCTTTCCGGCATGCCTTGCACGACATGCGCGCTTCAGGATGCGTGCGTAGCCGGACTTGCCCGCACCGTTGTCGCCGTAGATGATCGTGATTCCATTCGGCTCCAAGCCGAGGGTCTGACCGGCGGCAAGGTTGTTCACACCGGTCACGTCGGCAATCGACAGAAGCGATCCCGACCTGAAAGGCCGGCCCGACTACAGCAAGGGCCGCAGCGGCCCAGCAGATTCAACCACCGACAAGGAGTAACGCCATGACTGACCCGAAGAACCAAACCAACACCACCGATGCGGCGCTGCCGCCGGTCGATGACTACGCGACCGCCACCGAGGCGCTGCGCGAGAAGCTGGCCGATGCACAGACGCCCGGCTACCAGGCCGAATTCGACCCCGAGGAAGCCGAACGCGCCGGTGCGTTCGTGGAGGATGCCTTGAGCGAGCAGGACGCCACCGACAGCAACGCTGACCTGGTGGACATGCCGGGCGAAGAGCAGCCGGAGTTCCTGGACGACGAAGGCCCGAGCGCGGAAATCCCGACCTTCATCACCCGCACGAACGCCCGCGAGCGGTTCGGCATGAAGGACGGCGAGACGGTGCCCGAGGCAATCGCCATCACGTTGCGCCATGAAGTTCTAGGGCACTACGGAGCCAACACCTTCGCACCGGCCGAGAAGCGGGCCTTGCTCGATGGCGTGATCGCCGGCCGCGAAGAACCAACGCTCAAGCCGCTATGGGATGACATCAACGAACGCTATGCCGGCACGTCGCTGGACATGCGCGCCGAGGAAGTCATCCCCGCCTTCGACGTGGACGGCAAGCAGTGGACGATGCAGTACATCCAGGAGGACGGCACCAAGCGATTCGCCAAGGACTCGAAGAAGGAAGGATGCTTCCATCCGGTCGGCGGCATGGATGCCTTGGCCGCAGCGCCGGCGCTGGTGATTTCCGAGGGCTACGCCACGGCCGCGAGCAATGCCGAGGCGCTGGGCTTCGCTACCGTCGCCGCGTTTGACTCCGGCAATCTGCCCCACGTCGCCCGCGCCTTGCATGAGAAGTACCCGGACAAGCCCATCATCATCGCCGGCGACGATGACAAACAGCAGGAGATCGAGCGCGGCCACAACCCCGGCCGGGCCAAGGCCGAGGAAGCGGCGCAGGCGGTCGGCGGCAAGGCCATCTTCCCGATCTTCGCGCCAGGCGAGCAGGCGGGCGATCCCAAGGGCTTCACCGACTTCAACGACTTGGCCAACAAGAGCGAGCTGGGCCGCGAAGGCGTCAAGCGCCAGGTCACTACGGCGGTGGGCAAGGTGCTGATCGACGTTGGCCAGGAGCAGAAGGCGCAGAAACTGGAACAGGAGCAGAAGCGCGAGCAGAAGCAAGAGCAGCGGCCGAAGCGGGCCGCCAAGATCGGATAACCCCACCACCACCCTGCACCACTTCGCCGCCCCGCACTCCGGGGCGGTTTTTTTTGGCGTGCTGGCCAGGTCGGAGATCCACGCCGGCGAGATCCACAACGAGATCCACGCGGCCAAGTTGCATGGCCAAAAATAACCTAGCCTCACGGGCAGGCGCTTGATACTTTACTAACTTATCTGTAAAGTTTGGCTACTCTCACTGAATGGTGCTATCATGCCTGCCGCCCACTCGAACCGCTGGGTTCTTCTGGTGACCGTCGCCGCCGGTCTCCTGCTTATCGTTCTGGACAATTCGGTCCTCTACACGGCCCTGCCTACCCTGACGCGCGAGCTTGGCGCGACGGCAACGCAAGGGTTGTGGATCATCAACGCATACCCCCTCGTCATGGCCGGCCTGCTGCTCGGCACCGGGACGCTGGGTGACAGGATCGGTCACCGGCGCATGTTCCTCATCGGCCTCGTGCTGTTCGGTGTCGCGTCGATTGTGGCGGCCTATTCGCCTACAGCGGAAATCCTGATCGGGGCGCGGGCCTTTCTGGCGGTCGGCGCGGCGGCGATGATGCCCGCGACACTCGCCCTCATCCGCGTCACCTTCGAGGATGACCGGGAACGCAACATCGCCATTGCGATCTGGGGGTCGTTGTCGGTCGTCGGCGCTGCGCTCGGACCGATCATCGGCGGTTTTCTGCTCGGCCATTTCTGGTGGGGGTCGGTGTTCCTCATCAATGTGCCGGTAGTGGTCGCTGCCTTCATTTCGGCGCTGATCGTTGCGCCGAAGGTGGCCGGCGATGCGACCAAGCCTTGGGACGTGGTGTCGTCGTTTCAGGCATTGGTGGCGCTGTCGGCTTTTGTGATCGCGATCAAGGAATCTGCCCATGCCGGGCAGTCGTGGGCCGTCCCCGCTATTTCGCTGCTGGTTGCCATCCTCGCCGGAGCGCTGTTCGTCCGCCGGCAACTGCGCCTGCCGTTCCCGCTGCTCGACTTCTCGATCTTCCGCAATGCCGCGTTCACATCGGGCGTTCTAGCGGCCGCGTTCTCCCTGTTCGCCATCGGCGGTGTTGAGCTTGCTACGACGCAACGCTTCCAGCTCGTTGCGGGCTTCACGCCGCTGGAAGCCGGGATGCTGGTTTCGGCGGCGGCGCTCGGATCATTGCCGACTGCGCTGCTCGGTGGTGCATTCCTGCATCGTATTGGCCTACGTATCCTTATAGCTGGCGGGCTTGCGGCGGGATCGCTGGCGGTCCTGCTTGCGACATGGGGCATCACTCATGGCCTTGGCTGGCTGATCGCCGGTCTGGCGCTGACCGGTGCCGGCGTAGGTGCAACAATGTCGGTGGCATCAACGGCTATTGTGGGCAATGTGCCTGTGCATCGCGCCGGCATGGCGTCGTCGGTCGAGGAAGTGTCCTACGAGTTTGGCAGTCTGTTCGCTGTCACAATTCTCGGAAGTCTTTTGGCCTACCTCTATACGGTCAACGTCGTGTTCCCCGCCGGAACCTCGGAAGCGGCCCGCGACAGCATGGCGTCGGCGCTGGTCTTTGCCAACGAGGCGGGGGCCGATGGTGTTGTCGTGCGTCAAGCGGCAGGAATCGCATTCGACCACGCCTATACGGTCGTCATGTACGTGGCGGCGGGTGTTCTGGCCGTGGGTGCCCTGATCACCGGCATCCTGTTGCGGCGCTACGGTCCCGGCTCGCAATCGTCAGCCTATCCCACACAACACTAAGGAAGCCGACATGGCGAGAGCCAGCAAGCGCCTCGAAGTGCTTGAAGCCATTGTGAGCATCATCGAGCGTGACGGCCTCACCGCCGTCACCCTCGACGCCGTAGCGCTCGAAACCGGCATGACACGCGCCGGCCTTCTGTATCATTTCCCGTCGCGCGAAGCCCTGATCCTCGCCACCCATGAGCATCTGACTCGCTCATGGGAACAGGAGCTGGAAGCGAGCGCCGGCAACACCTCGGACAGGGCGACAGACGCCGAACGACACGCCGCCTACATCAACACCTGCGCAAGAGCTGCCCGGCGGGTCGAACTACTGCTCATGCTGGAAAGCTCCGACAATCGGCAGCTTGGCGATCTGTGGCAACAGGTCATCGACCGCTGGGCACCTCCTGCGCCGATTGGAAACGACGCTGCCGAGTTGGACAGGTTCATTTCGCGCCTTGCCGCCGATGGGCTGTGGATTCACGAGGCGCTGTCGTCGCGCCCGCTCCCCGAGCAACTGCGCAAGCGTATCGCGGCGCGCCTCGTCGCGATGGCCGCCGGACCTGTTGAGGCGGAAGAAAACCTCCCGAAATAACTGGTGTCCCCCCACAACCCTACTGCGCCGGTGCTGCCGGCGCTTTCACGGTGATGGTGCATTGCTGATCTGAACCGGCCGTGCGCGCGGCCTCGGCGCATTGCCCGATCGCCTCGGCATTGTCGCGCACGAGCTGCGAGGAATTTGAGTCGGGAGCCTTCCCATTTTGGCTAGGCATGGAACAATAGCCATTTTCCCTATACCCAAAATGACCAGGAGGCCCGCATGAAAGTCGCACGCATCTACCTGCGCGTGAGCACGGAGGAACAAGACCTAAGCCGGCAGGATGCCATCGTGGAGAGCACGAAGGCGGCCGGCTTTTACGTCGCCGGCATCTACCGCGAGAAAGCCAGCGGCGCACGCGCCGATCGCGCCGAGCTGCTGCGCCTGATTGCCGACCTGCAACCTGGTGAAGTCGTGGTTGCGGAGAAGATCGACCGAATCAGCCGCTTGCCGCTGGCCGAGGCCGAACGCCTGGTGGCCTCGATCCGGGCCAAGGGCGCCAGGCTAGCCGTGCCTGGTGTGGTGGATTTGACGGAGCTGGCCGCCGAGGCGAAGGGCGTGGCCAAGGTTGTTCTGGAATCCGTCCAGGACATGCTTTTGAAGCTGGCGTTGCAGATCGCACGCGATGACTACGAGGATCGGCGCGAGCGTCAGCGGCAACCTGTTTGCGCAGGGTGCGCTTGCAGATGGGGGCCAGCCGGTCACGCAGGCTGCTGAAGGATTGCTCTCTGCCAGTGAATTGCGAGCGGAAGCTATCAAGGTCTCCGAACACCCGGTCATCGATGAAGCTGACCAGCCCATAGAGTTCGAGCAGCGAGTTCTGCAACGGCGTCGCGGTCAGGAGCGCCTTGGAGTGAACGCGCGACAGCGCCTCCTTGAGGGTCTTGGCGATGACGTTGCTGGTTTTGTAGACGTTGCGCAGGCGATGCGCTTCGTCGAGGACGACCAAGTCCCAGTCGATGCCCTTGACATCGTCAGCCTTGGCCTTCGCGAACTGGTAGGAACAGATGATCGGACCGGAGGCGAACAGGAACGGGTTCCGCTGCTCCTGCTTGCGGATCGCGTTGTAGCTTTTGGCTTCGAGGATCAGCCCTTGCAGGCCGAACTTGTCCTGCAGCTCCTGATGCCATTGCTTGCGCAGGTTCGCCGGAACGATGATGAGCACCTTCCGCCGCCGTTCCGCCCAGCGTTGGGAGATGACCAAGCCGGCTTCGATGGTCTTGCCCAGACCAACCTCGTCGGCGAGGATCACGCCGCGTGAGAGGGGGTTGCGGCAAGCGAAGAGCGCGGCCTCGACCTGATGGGGATTCAGATCGACCTGCGAATCGACCAAGGTCGAAGCCAGCGACTCCACGGAGTCGCCTGCTGCACGCCTGGTCAGCAGCCAAGCAAAGTACTGGCTCTGGTGCGGCGTCAGAAGCTGCTGTGTCGTCAACGGCGATCCTCCCCTTGTTCTTCCCCGAGCGTGATTCGGCGGCTGGCATGGTCCGCGCTCACTCGGCCTCCGGCTTCTTCTTGTTGATGCTTTCGGCGATCCACCGATCCAGCTCCGAGCGGCGAAAGCGCCAGGTTCCCCCAAGCTTGAACGCCGGAATCTCTCCTTTCTGGGCAAGGCGATAGACCGTCCGTTTGCCGGCTTTGAGGTAGGCCGCGACTTCCTCCAGCGTGAGGATCTCGCTTTCGACTTCACTCATCTGAAAACCATCTGGTTTGGTCTTTCGTGACTTTGGATTGCCAAGTTTGCCCAATTCTACCAAAGGGTGGTAGGCGCTAGCCAACAAGAAATCCACCAGGCATTGCGCGAATGTCGGCCAGCGCGACCAACAAATCCGGGCATGCCGTAGTTCCCATTCCCTGCGGCGCAAAGCGAGAGAGCGCCACAGCATCTGGCCATCCGCTTCAACGGGGAATGGCACGATGGGACAGACCAACCGCCGCACATCCGCATGGCCTGCGCTTGCCGTGGTGTTGGCTGTGTCGTTCTCGGCGCTGCAGCCTGCCGCCGCTGCCGACAGCCTCGCCTCGGAGCGTGAGCAGCTCGCCGCGCTCGCCCGCCAACTCGACCTGATCGACCGCCTCGCCGAGCACGCCGCCAGTACCGCTCCGCAGGAACGCGCCCGCTACCACTTCGACCACGCCCGACTGCGTGCCGACCTGAAGCGCGTTCGCGCCGGCCTGCAAGACTACCTCGTGCCCCAGCGCGCCCAGCCGCGCGATCCCGTCCCGCTGGCCGGCGATTACGTTCGCCGTGACCGCGCCGACGACGAGGAGCCGTCGCCATGACGCCCTCTGCCGATCAGGTCGCCGCCTTCCAGGCTAGCGGCGGCTTTGCGCCTTCGGCCGTCGCTGCCGTGGTGCTGGGCTTCGTGTTCGCCGTGTTGCTGCTGTGGGGCGTGTGGGCCATGCGCACCGCCTACGTCGGTTGGGCCGAGCACCGCATCACCGAGCGTCAGTTCCTCGCCGTCGTCGTGCGCTTCGTGGCGATGTATCTGGTGCTGACCTTCTTTCTCCTCTCCTGACCGTCACGAAGGGCCATACGCCATGAACACTCCAACGGCATCCCATCGCATTCCGTCCCGCATCGCCGCTCCGCTGCTGCCGCTGGCGCTCGCGGGCCTGCCGCTGTCGACCTTCGCGCAAGGCCTGCCGACCATGGAGGACCCTTCGCGCGGCCAGGGCAGCGGCATCCTGCAGACCTTGCAGAACTACGGCTACGACATCGTGCTGCTGATCGCGCTGCTGGTGGTCGCATCGATGTTCGTCGGTGTCTGCTATCACGCCTACACGCGCTACTCGGAGATCCACACCGGCCGCGCCACCTGGGGCCAGTTCGGCCTGACGGTCGCCGTGGGCGCGATCCTGCTGGTGGTCGGCATCTGGCTGCTCACCAAGGCCACCGGCGTGCTGTGAGGGCGGCAAGCGATGGCCGTCCCCTCGGAGACCCCGCAAGACACGCTGGTGAGCTTCCTGCCGCACCGGCTGAATCGCCAGCCGGTGGTCGTGCGCGGGCTGACCGCCGACGAGCTGTGGATCTGCGCCGGCCTGTCGGCCGCAGCCGGATTCGCACTCGGCCTGCCGCTGGCCTGGCTCACGCACAGCATCGCCATGGTGCCGACGCTGATCGTCGCCGGCATCGCGCTGGGCGTCTTCGTCGGCGGTGGTTTTCTGCGCGCACAGAAGCGCGGCCGGCCCGACACCTGGCTGTACCGGCAGCTCCAGTGGCGGCTGGCATTGCGGCACCCGGCGCTGGCAGCGCTCCTGGGCGGACAGCGCCTCATCACCCGCTCGGGCTACTGGACGACCCGGCGAAACGCCAATCGAGGTGCGCCATGAGCCGTTTCAGGAACGAGGTTGCGCACCTGCAGGCGCACGTGAAGACGCTGCGTCTGGGGGCCGGCGCGTTGTTCGTGGTGGCGCTGCTGCTCGGCTTCGGCTGGTGGAGTGCGCCGAAGAGTCTGACCATCCATGTGCCGCCGGACTTGCGCTCGGGCAGCACGCGCAAGTGGTGGGACGTGCCGCCCGAGAGCGTGTATGCCTTCTCGTTCTATATCTGGCAGCAGGTGCAGCGCTGGCCCACGAACGGCGAAGAAGACTACCTGCGCAACCTGCGCGTGCTGTCGGCCTACCTGACGCCGAGCTGCCGGGCCTTCCTGCAACAGGACTACGAGTACCGGCGCGCCAGCGGCGAGCTGCGTCAGCGCGTGCGCGGCATCTACGAGATTCCCGGCCGCGGCTACGGCGACGATCCGGCCACGCGCGTCAAGGTGGTTTCCGACCGCGATTGGATCGTCACGCTCGACGTGAGCGCGGACGAATACTACGGCTCCGAGCAGGTCAAGCGCGCCCTGGTGCGCTACCCCATCAAGGTCGTCCGGCTGGACATAGACCCCGAGCGCAACCCCTTCGGCCTGGCGCTGGACTGCTACGCCGGCGCACCCCAGCGCATCGAACCGCCGCCGACGCCGACCCAGGCCGGCGCGCCCGCCAACGCCTCCGGCCACCTGCAGGGAGACTCCCCATGAAGCCCGTTGCCTTGTCGGCCCTGGCCGGCGTCCTGCTGATCCTCGGTTTCGTGCCGGCCAGCCAGGCCGTGGAAATCCTGCGCTGGGAGCGGCTGCCCCTGCCGGTGCCGCTGGTGGTCGGCCAAGAGCGCGTGGTCTTCATCGACCGCAATGTGCGCGTCGGCGTGCCGGCCAGCGTCGGCGATCAACTGCGCGTGCAGAGTGCAGGCGGCGCGATCTACCTGCGGGCGAGCGAGCCGATTCCGCCCACGCGGCTGCAACTGCAGGACGTGGAATCCGGCGCGCTGATCCTGCTCGACATCGCCGCCGAGCCGGCGAAGGACGGCCAGGCGCCGCTGGAGCCGGTGCGCATCGTGGAAGCGGAGGCCCCCGCGAAGCGCTACGGCGGCGGTGCAGCAAGTGGCGCGGACGAGCAGGCCGATGCGCCCGCAGACAAATCCGTTCCCCGGCGCGAAACGCCGGTATCGGTCGTGCTGACGCGCCATGCCGCGCAGAACCTGTACGCGCCGCTGCGCACCGTCGAGCCGGTCGCCGGCATCGGGCGCGTGAACCTGCGTCGCGACCTCGCGCTGGACACCTTGCTGCCGACGCTGCCGGTGCACGCGCGGGCACTGGCCGCGTGGCGCCTGGAAGACCAGTGGGTGACGGCCGTGCGACTCACCAATACCTCGGCGCGCTGGCTCGACCTCGACCCGCGCGCCCTGCAGGGGAACTTCGTGGCGGCGACCTTCCAGCATCCGAACCTGGGGCCGGCCGGCACCGCGTCCGACACCACGGTGCTCTACCTGGTCACGCGCGGCCACGGCCTGGCCGAGTCGCTGCTGCCGGCGCTGAGCCCGATCGACGCCAGCGTGAACCTGCCGCCGGCCGCCGCGGCCGGCTCGACCGGAGGAGCGCGCGATGAAGAGTAATCCGCTGCTCAAGTGGCTGCTGATCCCGATGGCGCTGCTGCTGGTGTTCGTCGGCATCAAGCTGTTCTCCGGCGCGCCCGGCGGCCAGCCCGCTCCCAAGGGCGCGGCCAGTACGCTCACGCTCGAGGAGATGAAAGCCTTGGGCATCGCTGGCGACACGCCGCGCGATACCGTCGCCACGCTGGTGGCCCAGGTGAAGCAGTTGCGCACCGAGCTGCAGAGCGCGCTCGGCGACAACAAGCAGCACAAGGCCGAGAACGAGCGCCTGCGTGCCCGGGAAAGCGCGATCGACCAGCGCATCCAGAGCGCGCTGGAAGGCGAGCGCAACCGCCTGGAGCAGGAGCGCACCCAGGTGGCCAGCGACAGGCAGCAGACCCAGGGGCTGCTGCAGGATCTGCAGCGGCAACTGGACGGCCTTTCCGGCAAGGGTGGCCCGTCCGACCTGCCCGTCGGACTGGGGCTCGAAGAGGGTGACGGCCAGCGCTTCAACCGCGGCGCCGGTGGCACGCAGTGGGTCGAGCCCGACGACGCCAAGGTCGACGCCAAGAGCGGCAGCAAGGCGCCGAGCTTTCCTCTGAGCTTCGGGCCGGCCCAGAAAAGCCTGTCGGCCGCAGTGGAATCCGTCGCCGACGTCGGCAGCCGCGCGGTGGGCGCATCCACGAAGGCGGTCTACACCGTGCCGTCGAACTCGACGCTCATGGGGTCGATTGCCATGACGGCGCTGATCGGGCGCGTGCCGATCGATGGAACCGTCAACGACCCGTACCCGTTCAAGGTGCTGATCGGCCCGGACAACCTCACGGCCAACGGCATCGACATCCCTGACGTGGCCGGTGCCGTGGTCAGCGGCACGGCCTCGGGCGACTGGACGCTCTCGTGCGTGCGCGGGCAAATCCGCTCGGTCACGTTCGTGTTCCATGACGGCACCATCCGCACGGTGCCTGAGGACAGTAGCAAGGGTGGCAGCAGCGGCGGCAACTCGGGGCACAACGGCGCCAGCATCCAGGGCGGCCTGGGCTGGATCAGCGACCCTTACGGCATTCCCTGCGTCAGCGGCGAGCGGCGCAGCAACGCCCAGCAGTACCTGGGCAGCCAGGCACTCATCACCGCAGCCGGCGCCGGCGCGGCCTCGCTCATCAAGTCCGACAACGGCAGCGTGGCCGTGGTCGCCAACAGCAACGGTTCGCTGGGCACCGTCGGCATCAGCGGAAACGAAGCGATGGGCCGCATCCTCGCGGGCGGCGTGCGCGACATGGCCGATTGGGTCAACAAGCTCTACGGCCAGGCCTTCGCGGCGGTCTACGTGCAGCCCGGCGCCAAGGTGGCCGTGCATCTGGAGCAACCGCTCGACATCGACTACGACGCCAAGGGGCGTCGGGTCCACCACCGCACCGGAGAAGCCCATGCCTCGGATCTGGATTGACGCGGCCGCCGTGCTGCTGGCGGCCACCCTGCTCGGCGGCTGCGCCACCAGCAAGGAGAAGCTGCTGCCGCACGGCGACAGCACCATGCTCGACATCTGGAATCAGGAGACCGGCGGCGGCGCGGGCGGCGGCCAGGCCGCGCGGCAACTGCTCGACGCGCGCCAGGGCCTGCGCCGGCCGCTGACCGAGGCCGATGTGCAGGCGGCGCCCGGCGTGCAGGCGCGCTACACCCGTACCGCGCAGAACGAGATCTACCGCCAGTTCCACCGCCTGCCGAACCCCGACCTGGTGATGTACGTGTTCCCGCACCTGGCGGGCACCGACCCGGTGCCGGTGCCCGGCTACAGCACGGTGTTCCCGCTCTACCAGCGCGTGCAGTACGCGATGCCGGGCGAGCGCGTGGAGGACTACTGATGGCCTGGTCGCTGCCGTGGTCACGCAAGCCCGACGCATCGCCTGCTGACGCCGCGGATGCGGCCGATGATGCCTGGGCACAGCACGTAACGGCGCTGGCGGCACAGGGTGTCGCCGAGCCGGGCAGTGCGCTCGGCCGGGGCCGGCGCAGGCCGGCCACCCAGGCCGACCACGATGCGCTCTATGGCGTCGCGCCGTCGTTCGCGGACTTGCTGCCCTGGGTCGAGTACCTGCCCGACACGAAGTGCATGTTGCTGGAAGACGGCCAGTCGGTGGCGGCCTTCTTCGAGCTGGCGCCGGTCGGTACCGAGGGCCGCGAGATGGCCTGGCTATGGCAGGCGCGCGATGCGCTGGAGAACGCCCTGCAGGACTCCTTCGACGAGTTGGACGACAACCCCTGGGTGGTGCAGCTCTATGCCCAGGACGAGGCCGACTGGGACAACTATCTGCGCTCCCTGGCGAACTATCTGCAGCCGCGTGCGCAGGGCAGCGCGTTCAGCGACTTCTACCTGCGCTTCTTTGCCCATCACCTGCGCGCCATCGCCAAGCCGGGGGGCTTCTTCGACGACACCACGGTGACGCGCCTGCCGTGGCGCGGCCAGGTCCGGCGCGTGCGCATGGTCGTCTACCGCCGCACGCCCGCGACCCCGACCCTGCGGCGCGGCCAGTCGCCCGAGCAGGCGCTGACCACGATCTGTGACCGCCTCGCCGGCGGGCTGGGAAATGCGGGCGTGAAAGCGCGGCGTCTCGGCGCGGCGGACATCCACGCCTGGCTGCTGCGCTGGTTCAACCCGAATCCGACTTTGCTCGGCGCCACGGCCGAAGATCGGGAACGCTTCTACGCGCTGACCCGCTACCCGGAAGAGCGGGAGGAGGGCGAGATCGAGCTCGCCAGCGGCACCGACTTCGCGCAGCGCCTGTTCTTCGGCCAGCCTCGTTCGGACGTGCCCAACGGCCTGTGGTTCTTCGACGGCATGCCGCATCGGGTGATCGTGATGGATCGCCTGCGCACGCCACCCGTGACGGGTCATCTGACGGGCGAGACGCGCAAAGGCGGCGATGCCATGAACGCGCTGTTCGACCAGATGCCCGAGGACACGGTGATGTGCCTGACGCTGGTCGCCACGCCCCAGGACGTGCTGGAGGCGCACCTAAACCACCTCGCCAGGAAGGCCGTCGGCGAGACCCTGGCCTCGGAGCAGACCCGGCAGGACGTGCAGCAGGCGCGCGGGCTGATCGGCAGCGCGCACAAGCTCTATCGCGGCGCGCTGGCGTTCTACCTGCGCGGCCGCGACCTGGCCCAGCTCGATGCGCGCGGCCTGCAGCTCGTCAACGTGATGCTCAACGCCGGCCTGCAACCGGTACGCGAAGAGGACGAGGTGGCGCCGCTGAACAGTTACCTGCGCTGGCTGCCGTGCGTGTTCGATCCGGCTGCCGACAAGCGCCAGTGGTACACCCAGCTCATGTTCGCGCAACACGCGGCGAACCTGGCGCCGGTCTGGGGCCGCAGCCAGGGCACGGGGCATCCGGGCATCACGTTCTTCAACCGCGGCGGCGGTCCGATCACCTTCGATCCGTTGAACCGCCTCGACCGGCAGATGAACGCGCATCTGTTCCTGTTCGGCCCCACGGGTTCGGGCAAGAGCGCGACGCTCAACAACATCCTGAACCAGGTGACGGCGATCTATCGGCCGCGCCTGTTCATCGTCGAGGCGGGCAACAGCTTCGGCCTGTTCGGCGACTTCGCGGCACGGCTGGGCCTCACCGTGCATCGGGTGAAGCTCGCGCCGGGCGCGGGCGTCAGTCTGGCTCCGTTCGCCGACGCCTGGCGCTTGGTCGATACGCCGAGCCAGGTACAGACGCTGGACGCCGATGCGCTCGACGAAGACCAGACCGATGCCGGCATGGCCGTGGACGGCGATGAGCAGCGCGACGTGCTCGGCGAGCTGGAGATCACTGCACGACTGATGATCACCGGCGGCGAGGACAAGGAAGAAGCCCGCATGACGCGCGCCGACCGCAGCCTGGTCCGCCAGTGCATTCTCGATGCGGCCCAGCATTGCGTGGCGGATAGACGCACGGTGCTCACGCGCGATGTGCGCGACGCGCTGCGCGAGCGCGCTCGCGACGCCACGCTGCCGGAGATGCGGCGCGCACGGCTGCTAGAGATGGCCGACGCCATGGATATGTTCTGCCAGGGCGTGGACGGCGAGATGTTCGACCGGTCCGGCACGCCTTGGCCCGAGGCGGACATCACCATCGTGGACCTGGCCACCTTCGCGCGCGAGGGCTACAACGCCCAACTCTCGATTGCCTACATCTCGCTCATCAACACCGTCAACAACATCGCCGAGCGCGACCAGTTCCTGGGCCGCCCGATCATCAACGTGACGGACGAAGGCCACATCATCACGAAGAACCCACTGCTCGCGCCCTACGTGGTCAAGATCACCAAGATGTGGCGCAAGCTCGGCGCCTGGTTCTGGCTCGCCACGCAGAACCTGGACGACCTGCCGAAAGCGGCCGAGCCCATGCTCAACATGATCGAGTGGTGGATCTGCCTGTCGATGCCGCCCGATGAAGTCGAGAAGATCGCGCGCTTCCGCGAACTCAACGCTTCGCAGAAGGCGCTGATGCTTTCGGCCCGCAAGGAGGCCGGCAAGTTCAGCGAGGGCGTCATCCTGTCCAAGTCGATGGAAGTGCTGTTCCGCGCTGTGCCGCCCAGTCTCTACCTGGCGATGGCGATGACCGAGCCCGAGGAGAAGGCCGAACGCTTCCAGTTGATGCAGCAGCACGGCATCAGCGAGCTGGATGCCGCCTTCCGCGTGGCCGAGAAGATCGACCGTGCGCGGGGCATCGAACCTCTGGCGCTGGACACGTTGGCCTGACGGGAGCGACACGATGCGCATGCCTTCCTTCGCCCGCCGTCATCCCCGGATCGGTCTGCTGATCGTGGCAACGATTGGGGTGGCCTCGTGGATGCTGCTGCGCGCGCCGCATCCGGCAACCGAGCCCATGTCCCTGGCCGCCGCCGGGTCCGAAGCGTCGAAACCGGCCGGCCCGCCCTGGCTGTATGGCCGTGCCGATGCGCGCTTCACGGTGGTCGGGTACGCCGACCTGGAGTGTCCGTACTGCCGGGCCTACTTCCCCGCGCTCAAGCGCTGGATCGACGCCCATCCCGAGGTGAACTGGCAGTGGCACCACCTGCCGCTGTCCATGCACGAGCCGGCCGCGACTGCCGAGGCACGCCTGGCCGAGTGCGCGGGCGAGACGGGCGGACATGCCGCGTTCTGGCAGGCCGTGGCGTGGCTCTACGCGCACACCCGCAGCGACGGCCAGGGCCTGCCGGAGGGCCTGCGCTATCCCGACCTCACACCAGCCATGCAGGGTTGTCTCGACAGCGATCGCCCCGATGCCGTCATCCGCGCCCAGGCGGTGAAAGCAGCACAGCAGGGCATCGCGGCCACGCCGGCCCTGCAACTGCGCGACCGCGAGTCCGGCAAGACCCTCCTGCTGCACGGCCCCGTCGAAGGCGATGCCTTGCTGTCGGCCATCGACCTGCTCGCCGCCGGCAGCACGACCGTAGCCGAACCCGCCCATTCCCCAGACATGCCCGCCGGCGTCCGCCGGTGACATGCCCAGGTAGCCATCGATCTTCAAGGCTGCGGCGCGGCTCGTCCGCGTTGATCGAAACCCGTTCGCATCGCATCCATTGACGCGAACAGCCACTGCATCCGCGGTGGTGGATGCCCGCTCGTCACCTGTTCCATCCCCATCGTCCCCAGGAGGGTTTGCCCTCCAGGGGCAGGCGCCCTCCGATCTCATCCATTGGAGGTTCGCCATGTCTCTCGTCATCGCCGACTCCCGCCCGGAGTCGCTCACCCTGATCGCCGCCCAGCACGAAGACTGGATCATCCAGCAGGCCATTACCCTGCTGGAGAACCGCGTGTTCAAGGCCGGTCCGGCGCTGGGCAGTCCCGCCGCCGTGCGCGACTACCTGCGCCTGAAACTGGTCGCGGAGCCGAACGAAATCTTCGCCGTCGTGTTTCTCGACAACCAGCACCAGGTGCTCTCCTTCGAGCCGCTGTTCCAGGGCACGGTCGACCAGACTTCGGTGTATCCGAGGGTGGTTGTCCAGCGTGCGCTGGCGCTCAACGCTTCGGCGCTGATCCTGGCGCATCAGCACCCCTCGGGGAACACCGAGCCCTCGGCCGCTGATCGTGCGATCACCGAGCGGCTGAAGAGCGCCCTGGCCACCGTCGATGTCCGGGTGCTGGATCACTTCATCGTCGGCAAGGGCAGCCCGTACTCGTTCGCCGAAGCCGGCTTGTTGTAGTCCGCAGGCGCCCCTTCCGGGGGCGCCTTGCGTCTTGCCCCTATCCACACGTTCGCGATGCGCTCTGATGGTCGCGACTTTCGGAAGCTTGGAAGGCTTGTGGGATAGGCGGCTGAACCGGCCTTTACCTGTTGAGAAGCACACCTTTGCATGGCAGAATCTGCATATTTTCTAGTTGCCAGCAACGCGAATGTCTGCCGTCACCGCCATCCAGTACACTCAGGACCAGATGCGCACGCTAACCGGCGTGTCCGTCGAAACGGTGCGGCATTGGCGCAAGACCGTGCCCTACTTGGCGTCCAAGACCGGGAAGGCTGCCCGATTCACCTTCGCGGATCTCCTAGGCTTGGCCGTTACCAATGAGTTGGTCAGCTCGTTGGGAGTGCACATCGCCACCGTCAGCGTCGGCGTTGACGCGCTCTTTCGGTTGCTGGGCACGAGTAGCGCATTGGCGCTGAATGGGTCCGTGGCGTTCGTGACGCCCACTTTGGCGAACCTGTGCGATATCGGCCCCGAGGGGGTTGNCAACCGACTCTCGTGATCCCGCTCGATCCGTTGATCATGCGGCTTCAGCAGCACATGCTGCCGATCGTCCCGACGCCGAGCCAGGCAGCGTTGCCGTTTCCACCCGAAGCTATCCGGAGTAGGGCGTGAACACTGCCACGCTGGAACAGGTGCTCGCCGCAACCGGCTACCTGCCGGACGGGCGACCCGCGCCCGGCCTTCGGTTGGGGGCTGAGGCGCAGTCCTCGCGCCACGGCCGCGTTTTTGTTCCGGACGCATTGTGGCGCAGCGCGTCGTCGTTGACCGTCTACTTCAAGTTTGAGCAAAGCGCGCCTGCAGACGATCTGGTCAGCCAGTGGCGACGAGAGGTCTGGAACGAGGGGTTCGCGCCGTTGCTGTGGGTGATCTCGCCGCAGCGTATCGACCTGTACAACGGTTTCGGCACACCCGCGAAAGAAGGCGATGCCCAGAGACATTTGATTCGGCGTTTCGAGAACATCGAAGCTTCGCTTCATGAACTGGACGAGTTGGCCGGCCGACTGGCGATCGAGACGGGCCAATTCTGGGCCCAGGTGCCGGCCATCGATCGCAAGACCAGCGTCGATCAGAAGCTCCTGTCTGACCTTGGATGTCTCGAACGCGATTTGGTCGCAGGCAATCTCGCGCGCGATGCGGCGCAGGCCTTGATTGGGCGCGTGATCTTCACCCAGTACCTGATTGACCGCGAGATCGTCAGTGCGGCGCGGTTGAAGCGGGTATGCGGCCGCACGGCGTTGCCGGCGATCCTGCGCGACCGGCCAGCGACCAGCAAGCTGTTCGCATGGCTGGCCCAGACCTTCAACGGCGATATGTTTCCGCCCTCGTCGGTGAAAACGACACCAGCCGCTCACCATTTGACGCGGGTTGCGGAGTTCCTGGAGGCTGTCGATCCTGAAAGCGGGCAACTCAGCTTCTTCCCCTACCAGTTCGACGTGATTCCGGTCGAGCTCATCAGCTCGATCTACGAGCAGTTTGCACATGCTGAGCCGCAGACTGGAGGAAAGCGCACAGAAGCGTTGCGAAACGGCGTGCACTACACGCGACTGTCCGTCGTCTCGCTGGTCCTCGATGAGGTCATGGATGGTCTATCTGGACGGGAGTCGGTGCTGGATTTGACGTGCGGCTCCGGTGTCTTCCTGGTCGAAGCGCTGCGGCGCTTGGTTCATCTTCGCTCGCAAGGTCAGCCGCCCACGAGGGAGCTGATCCGCTCGACGCTCTACGGGCAGGTGTATGGCGTAGACATTAGCGAAGCCGCGATTCGCGTCGCTGCGTTCAGCCTGTACCTGGCTGCGCTTGAGCTGGACCCTGACCCGCAACCACCGCAGTCCCTGAAGTTCCAGCCATTGATCGGCAGGACATTGCTCGTCGGTGACGCTCGTACTGTCGAACGTGATGGAGATGGCAAGGCCGTGCTGGCGACGCCGACAGGGCTGAAGCAGTTCGACCTTATCGTGGGCAATCCCCCTTGGAGCTTTAGGGGGCAGACAGGAACCGAAGCGCGGCGCAAGACCAGGGTTGCGGGCGTACCTGCGCAACCGCGCGGTGAAGGCTTGGATTTCGTGTTGCGAGCGGCGGAGTTCTCACATGAGAAGACCCGTTTCGGCATCATTCTTAGCGCGATGCCGTTCTTCAGCCGCAGCGGCACCGGCATGGCAGCAGCTCAGCATGTGATGCGAGCCGTGGCTCCGATCACCTTGGTAAATCTGTCCAATTTGTGCAGTTGGCTCTTCGCGACAGCGGCTATGCCCGCAGTGGTTCTCTTTGCCCGTCATCGACCGAAGCAGCGAACGGATCAGGTCACGGTCGTTCAGATCCCGTGGACGCCCAGCGGTGCAAGGACTCATTCGTTCGAGGTGGCGCCGAGTGACGTCATCACTTTGACACTCGACGAGATCCAAGAACAGCCGTTGAAGCTCAAGGCAGCAGCCGTTGGCCGGCGCCGTGACCTCCTATTGCTGGATGACTTGACTTCGGCCCACAGAAATCTGGGCGAGCAACTCTCATTACTCGACACTACCTTCCAGGTTGGATTGATTCGCGGGGCCCCAGAGAATCAGACGCGCGATGCTCGCCCGCTAAAGGGATTGGATGTACTGCAAGTCAAAGACATGCAGCACTTCAACATTCCCGATGATTTGCCGACTTTCAGCCAATCGAAGGCACAATGGCCACGATCGCGGGAGATATATCAAGCCCCGCTTCTCATCGTGAAGGAAATGCTTCTGGGGAGTCCACGCGTCTTGGCGGCCGTCTCCGAGCGGGATCTCGTCTTCACGAACTCATACTTCGCAGTGTCTCTTCCGAGAGGGCACACGCGGACGGCACATTTGCTTGCCACCGTGTTGAGTTCTGCTTTTGCGACATGGTTCTTCTATCTGACCGCTGCAGAGTTTGGAATCTACAAGAGGAAGCTGCTGGCTCGCGACCTCAGCTTCCTACCGGTGCCTAATTTCACGAGCGCAGTGAAATCTGAGGCTGGCCAGCGCCTGCTGCAGATTGAGAAGAATCTGCGCGCCAACGGCACCGACGAGAGGGGATGGGCTGAACTGGACGAAGCTGTCTTCGATCTGTACGAACTGAACGATGCCGACCGAACTGTCATTCGAGACGGCCTCCTTCGCGCCGGGTGGCAATGGGAAACCGGCCGCGAATCATCCGTGGAGCCATCGGACAGTCGTACTGAGGTCACGGCGTATGCCAAGACGTTCCTGTCCGTTATCGAGGATTGGCTTTCCGTTCGCAATAAGCGGCACATGCGCGCCGAAGTGCTCGACTTGCCAAGCAGTTCGGCCTTGCGCGTCGTGCGCTTTGTCTTGGAAGAGGGGCCGGGTAATGCGAGCGTGAGCGTCGTGGCACCACAAGGCGAATTGGGTGAAGTACTGGCACGTATCGGCAGGCGCCTGAAAGTCAAGATTGCGACCGCGCTCAGTGCAGAGCGGGAATTGCGAGTGCACGGACGCAACGAAGTCGTGATCATCAAGCCAGCAGCGCGGCGCTACTGGATGGGCATAGCGGCACTGGAAGATGCCGATGCAGTGGTCGCGGAGAGCTTTTCAGGGGGCAAAGTTTGAGGATCCCCTATGAGACACCTCCTGCACTGGGCAGAGAGTTCATTGAACTTGAGCCCGAGGTTGTGGCGGTCATTCTGCTGACACTGGCCGCAGGTTGGCAGCGAGCATGCGCAGCCGAGGACGTGAATGCCAACGCTGGAGAGGTAATCATGACCGAGCGCCTGCGGGACGGGATGCGCATTGCGCTGAAGAACTCCCCGTGGAAGCAGATCATGGTGCTACCTGGCACGGAATCGCGATCTAAAAGCAACGTGATGCTACCAGACGGACGTACCGACATCCCGCTGGCGTTCGTCGAAATTTTCTTGCGCACGCAGGAGCATGATCCGCACGCGATCATCGAATGCAAACGAATCGCCGGGTCGGACACTCACTTGTGTCGAGAGTACGTCGTCGAGGGCATGGATCGATTCATCCAGGAGAAGTACGGCGAGAACCATGCTATCGGCTTCATGGTGGGGTACGTTCTTGCCGGCGTTCCTTCGGAATCCGCGGATGGCGTCAACGCTTACTTGAGAAGAGTTTCGCGCTCGGTAGATCGCCTCGCCCCGAGCGACATCAGTGACGGGACTTGGCAGAGCCTACACGCACGCTCCAAGCCGTCGATGCCGATTCGCTTACAGCATGCGTTTCTTGGGTTCGCGGGCACCTCAGCGTCCCGCACCTGATCTCCGCCTCCGACAGGAGGCAATCACAACGCTCACAACGGCATAGGGTATGAAACCGGCAGGGGCCGGATGCGGTTTCTTTGTCGCGCTAGATCGGCACTTGAAGTCGACTGTGACTTTGATCGACTCCAAGGACGCCCGATATGCCGGCCCCCGTCTTCAAGGCTTCGCCCCGGCTGCCGACCATCAGCATTGCGCCCGGACTGTGGGCAGTGCTGTTCATGTTTACCCAGACTGCAGCAGCCGACGTGCTCGTCGTCACCGACAGCCGTCATCCGGTGCAGGCTCCAGCCGGCGTGCGGATCATCGAGCTGGACCAGGCCACGCGCATCGAGGTCGAACTCGCCGCGCACCTACCGGCCGACCCGCAACAGGCTGCAGCCCTGGTGCGGCAGCGGTTGCATGACGGCGGCGAGGCCCTTCAACGCCGCATCGGCCACGCCTACCAAGGTGTCGCGGATGCCTGGGGACTGGGCATCGCCAAGATTCCCGCCGTGGTGGTCGATCGACGCTACGTGGTCTACGGCGAGCCCGGCGTGCCCCGCGCCGTCGCGCGCATCAACGCCTACCGGAGCACGCAGCCATGAGCCTCCTGCTGGCACGCCGGCGCCTGCGCGCCACCGCCGCCTCGCTGCTGCTGAGCACGGCCACGTCGACGTTCGCCCTGGACACCGCCACCATCGTCTCGTCGGCGCTGTCCCCCGACTGCCTCGAATACCGCGTGGTCGGTATCTGCTACTGGCTGTACTGCACGCCCTTCGGCTGCTCGGTTCGCACTTCCGTCAAGGTGCGCCACTACGTCCCCGATGCGGTGGTGTCGAGCCACTCGAACACTGGCGAAAACCCGTGGCTGGAGGTCAGGGCGATGAGCATGCCCAACCCGACCGCCAAGGCTGGCGGTGACGGCACGACCAATCACGACAACGAGAACAACCTCGCCAAGTTCAAGAACGCCGATGTCATCGGCCATCCGGCCGGGCTGGTGTTCAGCCAGTTCGCCAGCGCCTCCGGCTACACCTGCGAAGGCGCTGGCACGGCCTTCATGCCGTATCTGCTGAGCACGCTCGACACGATCGCCTGGCGCTACAACATCCCGGAAGCGTTCTACCCCGAAGCGCTCATCCCCGGCCGGCGCGAAATCGGTACGCGCACCGGCCTGAACCTCTGGGGCAACGTGTATCCCCGCGGTGGCTTCCTGCACCAGACCGACGACCACAAGAGCGGCGCCGTGGTCGCGCAGCGCGCGGGCGACATCGTGACGCGCCGCAACCAGATTCACGTGTACCAGCCTCTGCTGGCCAACGCCCGCGACGGCTACTGGCCGGCCGGCGCGCTGATGGAGACCGACGCCTCGACGGGCAAGTGGCAGGAGCTGACGCCCACGCTCTCGAACAGTTGCGTGGTTTTCCCGCACAGCCGCACCCGCGTGCAGGCCCAGCAAGGCGACTACGCCTGGGCCTTGTGGCGGCCGTACTCCTGCTGCCGGCGCCGTGGCCAGGTCTTCCTCGGCAGCGTCGATTTCATGTGAGGAACCCACGATGACCGCCTCCCTCCGTCACTTCCTGCGCCGCGCGAAGTCGCCCCTGCGGGCCACGCTGCTCGTGGCGGCCATCACGCTGGTCGTCGGCGTCGCCTGGGCGCAGACCCGCATCGATCCCAATGGCGTGAACGTCAGCGGCAGCGTGATCGGCGACGACGTGCTCTACAGCATCGGCGGCGGCCGGGCCGTGTCGATGGGTGGTGCCGGCAACATGCAGAGCATCGGCGTCGGCGTCGGCTGGAACAGCAACCTGATCTGCGGCGACATGAGCATCACCACGACGCTGCAGAACCAGCTCAACGGCATCACCAACGGCTTCCAGACGATCATGAGCAACGTGATCCAGAACGCCACCAGCGCCGTGGCCTCGCTGCCGGCCCTGATCATCCAGCGCGCCGACCCGGGGCTGTACAACCTGCTCACCAACGGCATCCTCCAGGCGCGCCTGGATTTCGACCGCTCGAAGATGACCTGCCGGGCCATCGCCAATCGCATGGCGGACATGGCCGGAGGCCAGGCCGGCTGGGACCAGCTCGCCGAAGGGATGGCGCTGCGGGATGCGGTCAGCAGCACCGATGCCGTCTCCGCCATCGAGCAGGCCGAGTCCAACAAAGGGAACAACGGCGTGCCATGGGTCGGCGGCGGCAACGCGGGCGGCTCCGGTCAGAGTTCGATCAAGGTGGTCGGCGATGTGACGCGCGCGGGCTACAACCTGCTCAACGGGCGCAGCGCCACCGATACCTCGTCGATCGCGCGCAGCGCCTGCGGCAACCGCCTGACCTGCCAAACTTGGTCCTCGCCCCAGGCGGCCGCGGACTGGGCGACCCGCGTGTTGGGCGAACGCGAGCAGCGCACCTGCGAAAACTGCACGAAGACCCAGACCACGCCTGGCGTCGGGCTGACGCCAATGATCCAGGAAGAGTACGAGACCAAGCTGCAGGCGCTGCAGGAACTGGTGACGGGCACCCGGCCGACGACGCTGGCCAATCTCGACGCGGCCGGCAGCAGCTCGCTGCCGATCACCCGCGGCGTGATCGAGGCCCTGCGTGACGAACCCGACCAGGACGTGCTGGGCAAGCGCCTGGCGTCGGAGGCGGCGCTGTCCAGCGTGCTGGAGAAAGCCCTGCTGCTGCAACGCACGTTGCTCACCGGCAAGAAGGAGCCGAACGTCGCCGCCAACGAACTGGCCGTGCGGGCGGTCGACCAGGAGAACAGCGCGCTGGAGCAGGAGATCAACAACCTCAAGACCGAGCTGGAGCTGCGCCGCACGCTGGCCGGCAACTCGGCGATGGCGATCATCCAGCGCCACAGCACCCGCGCTGCCGGCTCGCGCGGCGTCTTCGAGGGCGACACCACGCGCGACCGGCTGCGGGAAGTCCAGAAGCCGCGGAGCGGTACGCCATGAGCCGGCTGGTCTGGCTGCGGTTGCCATGGCTGTTCAATCGCCGCGTCGGCGTGGCGCTGCTGTGGACTTTGCTGGTGGTGGCCGCCGCAGTAGCAGTGAACATCGCCGGCATCCACCTGGTCGGCGGCGTCGAGGGCTGGCAGCACTGGCTGCAGGCGCATGCCGGCCACTTCTTCGTGTGGCGGCTGTGCCTCTACGGAGCGACGGCCTACGGCTGGTGGTGGATGCGCCGGCGCCTGCTGCGGCGGGAGCCGTCCCGCGAGACGCATCAGCGCCTGCTGCGCACGGAGATCGCGGCCGTGATCGCCGTGGTCGCGCTGGAAGCCAGCCAACTGTTGCGGCACGGCTGAGACCGGGAGGCAGGCATGACGCTCTACACCACGGACTACCTGGAGTATTACCTGACCCTGGTGGCTTGGGTGGTCAACAACGGCATCTGGAGCATCCTCGTGGCCAGCGGCGTGTTCGCGCTGCCGTTCGTGGCCATCGTGATCCAGGAATGGCTCAAGGCCCGCAGCGAAGGTGCGGACGAGGGCAACAAGGGCGTGCTGTCGTCGATGCGCATCGAGAACCGGGTGTGGGTGGCGATCGTGGTCATCCTGTTCGCCGGCATCCCGTTCATCCCGGTGGATCTCGCCACGATCAAGTTCGACACCACGCGGTCCGCGCAATGCCAGGTCAACGTCCCGCTGCCCAACGACACGGGCTGGTCCAACGTCTACACGGCGCTCAACGACCAGAGCGCGCTGGTGCCGGTGTGGTGGTTCTTCATGCACGCGCTGTCGAAAGCCGTGACGGGCGCCGCGGTGGCGGCGATTCCCTGCGGCACGGACCTGCGTCAGATTCGCATGGATGTCGATGCCACGCGCATCGACGATCCGGTTCTGGCACAGGAGGTCGCCGACTTCACGCACGACTGCTACGGGCCGTCGCGCGCCAAGCTGTTCATGAACCGGCCGACGCTCTCCGACGAGCAGATGAACGACGTCACCTGGATCGGGTCGAGTTACTTCCTCGACACGCCCGGCTTCTATGACACCTATCGCGCCAGGACCCCACGCACGGCCTGGCCCTACGACGCGACCCGCGATGCAGGGCTGGCACAGGTGGACAGCGGTGGCGGTTATCCGTCCTGCCGACAGTGGTGGGCCGATGGCGGCCAGGGACTGCGCAGCCGGCTGCTGGCACAGGTCGACCCGGATCTGCTGACCCGCATCGGGCGCTGGGCGGGCTTCCTGTCGCAGAGCGAGGTCAATGACTCGGTGATCCGCGCCGTGGTCTCACCGCGACAGCAGAAGATGAACCAGGGCGCCGTCTACACCGACTACGGCGGCCAGATCGACAAGACGCTGCCGAACGTCGTCACGCGCGGCGTGGGCGACCTGGGGCTGACCGTCGGCTCGCTGGCTTTCTTCCCCGCGATGGACGTGGTACGCCAGGCGCTGCCGATGGTGCTGACGATGCTCAAGATGGCGCTCATCATCTGCATCCCGCTGGTGCTGCTGATCGGCACCTACGACCTGAAGACGGTGGTGACGGTGAGCTGCGTCCAGTTCGCGCTGTTCTTCGTGGACTTCTGGTTCCAGCTCGCGCGCTGGATCGACAGCACGATCCTGGACGCGCTCTACGGCTGGGGGTTTGGCGCGGACAGGCCGCACGCCAACTTCGACCCATTGATCGGCCTGAACAATGCGTTCGGTGACATGCTGCTGAACTTCGTCATGGCAACGATGTTCATCGTGTTGCCGACGTTCTGGGTCATGGCACTCGGATGGGCAGGAGTTCGCGCTGGAAACTTCCTGGGCGGTCTCATCACTGGCACGTCCGATGCGAAGTCGGCCGGAGGTAGTGGCTCTCGCCTTGCGATGACGGCCGTATCGAAAGGTGCGGCGAAGTAAGGAGCACTCTCTCGCGTTGATGCGACAGCTACGGCTCGTCGGGATCGCCCATGTCGATCCGCCAGTCATCTTTGTCGTACAGGCCGACGCCCGAGTGTCCGTCTCTGAGTTCCGGCTGCTTCTCGTCGTCCTCATCGGCATTCCGCGCGAGCCATGCGGCGACCACAGCAAAGGCCAGCAGCAGGACAAGCCAGGATACGGAGTACAGCAGCATACCAAGCACGGCCAGCTTGACGATCCAGAGCACCGCCGTCGCCGCGCCTGCGGGCACCCCGCGCGTCACCAGCCAGCCGGCGACACGCTGCTCGCGGCGCAGGTATCCACGCCAGGCACGGCCAGCCCCCCGGCCCAGCCGGTGGCTCCAGCGCCCGTTGTGCGTGTTGGTGGTCATGCTCATGTGCCTCGGTTTCAGTGGTGCCTCACCTCAAGAGCGGCCGGTTGGGGCTTGCCCTCCAGCATAGACCGCGATCAGGAGGCCGGGTTGCGGCTGGCAGAGCGGTCGCAGGTCGATTAGATTCTGCACTATAAATAAAACTTTATGCTACTTTCCCTGCACGTTCTTGCGATAGCTCTAGAGGCTGATTTGATTCCGTGCTATTTTTATAGCATGGATGGAAATTCTAGGCACCAGGTAATCAAGCGGCTGCAGGCGGGACTCCCCCGCGGGGCGCCGTTCGACCTTGCCACCCTGAGCCAGTTCGGGGTGTCGCCCCAGCTCGCCGCCCACTATGCCGACGGCGGGTGGCTCGTGCGCCTGGCCTATGGCGTCTATGCCTTCCCGAACGATGAGTTCGGGGTCTACGGTGCGCTGAAGTTCCTGCAACAGCGCGTGCCCGGCCTGCACGTCGGCGGCAAGAGCGCCCTGGCCCTGCAGGGCGTGCGGCACAACCTGGGCAGCCGGGAGACGCTGGTGCTGTGGGGCGACGGTCGTTTCGCGTTGCCAGCCTGGTTCACCTCGCGCTTTCCGGCCCGCTACGTCCACGCCCGCCTGTTCGACTGGCCGGACACGGCGCTGGCCAGCAAGACCCTGACCACGCCGCCTGGCCTGCCCGAGGATCTGCGGGTGGCTGCCTCCGAGCGTGCCGTTCTGGAACTGCTGTACGAAGCCGGCGTCAAGCAGAGCCTCGAAGAGGCCCGCAACCTCTTTGATGGACTGCGTTCCCCCCGCAAGGACTTGCTCGGACAACTGCTGTCCTGCTGCACCAGCGTGAAGGCCGTGCGCCTGTTCCTCACCTGGGCGCGCGAGACCAGCCTCGTGGATGTCGATGCCCTGCTGGAGCAGTACCCGGTTCGCACCGGCAGCAACACGCGCTGGATGAGCCGGCTCGATGACGGCACCTTGCTGAGCCTGAGACCTCATGGATAAGACCTACGCGGACACCGTTCGCCTGCTGCTGGCCGTCGCGCCCGACGTGTTCGCCAACGACATCTTCGCTATGAAGGGCGGCACGGCCATCAACCTCTTCGTGCGGGACATGCCGCGCCTGTCGGTGGACATCGACGTGGTGTACCTCCCGTGGCAGACGCCGCGCGACGAAGCGCTGCAAGCCATCAACCAGGAGCTGGCCGCCATCGCCACGCGCGTTGCACCACTGGGCGTGCAGACACGCCTGGTTCGCGCCAAGGATCTGGGGGACACCAAGCTGATCGTCGAGAACGACGCCAACCAGGTGAAGATCGAGGTCAACGTCGTGTTCCGAGGCAGCGTGCTGCCCGTGGAGCGGCGGCCGCTGAGTGCCAAGACCAGCGATCTGTTCGGCGTCGAGTTCGAGCTGCCGGTTCTGGCACCGGACGAGCTGTACGCCAGCAAGCTGGTGGCTGCGCTGGATCGGCAGCACCCCCGCGACCTATTCGACGTGTGGCAGCTCTACGAATCGGGCGACATCAGCGACGGCATGGTCGAGTGCTTCGTGATCTATCTGGCGGGCCACAACCGGCCGCCCCACGAAGTGCTGTTCGGCAACGACAAGGACATCGCCGGCGAGTACGAGCGGGCCTTTGTCGGCATGACCGAAGTGGACTGCTCCCTGGAGACACTGCTCGATGCTCGCGCCAGGATGCGGCGCGAGCTGCCACAGCGACTGAGCACCGCGCACAAGCAGTTTCTGAGCGGGCTGGCGCGCGCAGAACCGGACTGGTCGCTGGTGCAGTGCCAGCACGCCGCGCAACTGCCGGCACTGCGCTGGAAGCTCGCCAATCTGGAGACCTTCCGCAAGCGCCGTCCCGACGACTTCGCAGCGCAATCCGCCGCCCTCGACACCGGCTTGGGCCAGAGCTGACGAGCGTCCCGCAGCGCCCCACTTGCCGGGATTGCCCCATGCCGCATTCATCGTGGCGCCCGCGCAGCAGCGGCCCTATACCCAAAGGCTTCCGATAAAGGCCAAAGGGCTGGGAAGGGGCAAAGGAAGGGCGCCAAGGGGAAAGGCCCTATCCTGAAAAGGCCAAAAGGCGCCCCGAGCAGCCCGTCATCCGGGGTTCGCCATGCTCTCGCTGTTCCAGCGCAAAAGGGTGCCACCCACCGCCGGCACGCCGCCCACCTCCGCCATCGAAACTCCGAAAGGGTCGATGCGGCCGGAGTCGGCCGCATCGCTGCTGGCCACGCCGCGCCGGCAGAAACTGCTGGAACACATCTGGCAGCGCACATCGCTCTCGCGCCGGCAGTTCGCCACGCTCTACCTCGCCCCACTGGAGCGCTACGCCGAGTTGGTCCAGCAGTTCCCGGCCTCCGAGAACCACCACCACGCCTATCCGGGCGGCATGCTGGACCACGGCCTGGAGATCGTCGCCTATGCGCTGAAGCTGCGGCAGTCATACCTGCTGCCTGCGGGCGTCACGCCGGAGGCACAGGCGGCCCAGGCCGAAGCCTGGACCGCAGGCACGGCCTACGCGGCCTTGCTGCACGACATCGGCAAGATTGCGGTCGATCTGCACGTCGAGCATGCCGACGGCAGCGTCTGGCATCCCTGGCACGGCCCGCTGCGAAAGCCCTACCGCTTCCGTTACCGAAAGGAGCGCGAGTACCGCCTGCACAGCGCCGCCACCGGGCTGCTCTACGTGCGCCTTCTCGATCGGGACATCTTCGACTGGCTCAGCGGCTATCCCGACCTCTGGGCCGCGCTGCTGTACGTGCTGGCCGGCCAGTACGAGCACGCCGGCACGCTCGGCGAGCTGGTCGTGCAGGCCGACCAGGCATCGGTCGCCCAGGAACTCGGCGGCGATCCCAGCAAGGCGCTGGTGGCGCCCAAGCATGCTCTGCAACGCAAATTGCTCGACGGCTTGCGCTACCTGCTCAAGGAAGCGTTCAAGCTGAACCAGGCCGGCCCGGCGGACGGTTGGCTGACCCAAGACGCCTTGTGGCTGGTGAGCAAGACCGTCTCCGACAAGCTGCGCGCACATCTGCTATCGCAAGGCATCGACGGCATTCCGGCGAGCAACACGGCGGTGTTCAACGTGCTGCAGGATCACGGCATCGTGCAGCCAACGCCGGATGGCAAGGCGATCTGGAAGGCTTCTGTCACCAGCGACGCCGGCTGGTCGCACGCCTTCACCTTCCTGAAACTCTCGCCGGCGATGATCTGGGATGCCGCCGACCGGCCGGCGCCGTTCGCAGGCCGTGTGCAGGTCGAAGAGGAACAGGCGGAGCCGACGCCGCAGGCGACAACGGTGGCCGATGGGCCGCGCGCCGAAGGCATCGAAGCTGCATCCGCGAGCACGGCGCCGATCGCATCCGCAGCCATGGACACCGGCGTGGCCGCGCTGCTCGACCTGCTGGGCGACGCCGCTCCACCCACGGCACCGGAGATCCCGAGTTCCCCTGTTGCCGAGCCCGAGCCGGCCCCTTCGACCGTGCCCCCGCCGCAGATGAGCCTCGCGCCTTCCCAGGATCGCGCGGAGCCCTCCGGGGCGCACTTCATGGCCTGGCTGCGTCAGAGCATCCAGACGCGCAAGCTCATCATCAACGACGCCAAGGCCCTGGTGCATACCGTCGCCGGTACGAGCTACCTCGTCAGCCCCGGCGTGTTCCAGCGCTACGCGCAGGAGTACCTTCAAGTCGCCGCGCTGGCCAAGCAGGAGAAGCTGGAGGGGTGGCAGTGGGTACAGAAACGCTTCGAGAAGCTGGGACAGCACCGCAAGCAGCCGAGCGGGCTGAACATCTGGACCTGCGAAGTCACGGGGCCGCGCAAGTCGCGCCGGCTGCACGGCTACCTGCTCGTCAGCCCGGATGCGCTGTTCCAGGAGACGCCGCCAGACAACCCATACCTGCGGCTCGTCAACGAGGCCGCAAAGCGCGAAGATTCAGCCCTTGGGGGCAAGGCCGACGATCAGGCGTAGGCATGCGACCGCTGTGCGGGCCGGCTTTAATCTGCGGATGGGGCCGACTCTGCCAGCTTGGCTTCGGTCAGAGTCATCAAGTGGGCGGAACTGCATTTCAGCGCACGGGCAATCTTGAGGATGAGAGGGAGCGTGGGGACATGCTCGCCGCGCTCGATCTTGCCCATGTGCGACCGTTCGATGCCGGCCATGTGGGCCAGCGTTTCCTGAGCGATGCCCTGGTTGGTTCTTTCTTCCCGCACGGCAGCCCCAAACGCGATGGCTGGTTCCGCTTCGTAGGTAGTGGTGCCGGTGGGGCGGCCCCTTTGGATCGAACGCTTTGGCATTGCCAAGAGCGTCGAACACGGTCACGATTTAAACCACGTTAAACTTAACTCATCCAACGGCTTCGAGATCAGTTGCCACGAGTTCACCGCCTGGGGGAGCTGGACGTGGAATCGAGTGACATCACCGCCGAAATTCGCATGGCCGTCCTCGGCGAATGGGTGCCTTCCCAGCTCGCCGACGTGCTCGCCCTGCAGCGTGCCGAAGAGCCGGAGACTCATGCCGTCTTGGCCGGCTGGACAGATCCCGGTCGAGGCGCGGAGCTGCCGGACGACGGCTTCGACTTCGCCTTGTCTGCGGTTGCCCGGCAGTGGCCTGGCTGGGTATGCGAACCGCTGTGGCATGACACGCTGGCGGTCGCCGTGGCCAAGCGCTCCCACCTGCTGGCCTACCGTGAAGTGCCGTGCGGGGAAGTGCTCAAGCAGCCCTTGATCTGCTCGCAGTCCACGACCGATGAACCATGGCGCATGACCGTGCAGCGTGTGTTCGAAAACGCGCTGCAAGAGCGAGAGCAAACGGTGGAGACATTCGATGTGGCGATGACGCTGGTTGCCGCCGGATACGGGATCGCCATTGCGCCTGCCGCGAGACTGGCGAGCTACCTACGCCGAGGCATCGCCGTGCGGCCGCTGGCCGGCGCACCAACGATCGTGATGGCTTACCTGCTCCGCCGCAACGCTTCCTTGTCGGACACCCAGGCAAGATTCGCCCGCCGCGCGCGCTTGGTGTCCTGACAGACGTGCGGGGATCGCGGTTTCGCCACGATCCCGCATTCCTGCTGCTAGGCGACTCCGACTCGCGGCGGGGTCCATTCGCTTTCCTTCACGGCTGTGCTCACTGCCATGACGAGCTTGTCGAGATTGCCGGCCGTCACGCCCTCCAGTGCCGAATGCCCCCGCAGCATCGAGCGCGGTTGCAGCAGTGCATGGTAGATCTGCCAAGGGTCCGCACCCCTGGTCAGCTTGAGGACGGACTGGATCAGCTCGTGCTTGAGTGGGTCGAGGTGCCAGTCCGGCACCCGCTGGCCGCGGTTGCCCACGTTCAACGCCAGCAAGTTGCCCGCCTTGATCTCGTAGCTGATCCACCTGCGGGACTTGCCCGCCATCTTCGCAAACGCCGCGACGGGAAGGTTGTGCGGCGCTTCGAAGACATCGAACAGTTCCATCCTCTCGCGCTGAATGTCCGAAGGCACCAGCGGCGCGGCCGACCGAGGGGGCGGAACCGCCGGCAGCCGGTGTGCGGCGGCAGAAACCAACGGCATGGCGTCGCCGGGCTTCGTCACGAGCAGGATTGGCGAAGCGGCAACCGGCGTGGAGGGTGCGCTTGCGGTTTGCTCATTCGGGAACGCGGGCACGCCTTCCAGATGCACGGTGAGCGGCATGCTGGCCGCCTCGACCTGGTTCTGCTCGAAGAGGTCGAGCCGATCGGCCCAGTCCTGCATCATGCGGCGACGCTGTTCCACGTACTCGGCATGGTTGTAGGTCGCGCTGACCTTGTTGGGATCGACATGCGAGAGCTGTGCATCCACCCAGACCTTCGGGTAGCCGATCTCGTTGAGCGCAGTGGACATCGTGCCGCGGATACCGTGTCCCGTCAGGCGTTCCTGATAGCCCATGCGTTTGAGCGCACCATTGAGCGTGTTCTCGCTGATGCGCTTCTTCAAGTCGCTGTCGTGCCGGAACAGGTGGCGCTGGGCCGGCTTGAACTCATCCAGCAGGTGCCGGACGATCTCCATGGCCTGAATCGACAGCGGCACGATGTAGGGCGGGATGTCCTTTGGCTGCTGCCGCTTCTTGCGCATATCCAACTGGAGTTGCTTCACGACGTCGGGCGGGATGATCCACAGCCCACGGTCCAGATCGAATTGATCCGGCGTCGCCTGTCGCAGCTCGCCGGTTCGCACGCCGGTCAGCAGCAATAGCCGCAGCCCGAGCTGGGTCTGCCGCCTGCCGCGATAGCTGCGCAGCCGCTGCAACAGCTTCGGCAGCTCGGCCATGCGCAGGAACGGGTTGTGGTTGACGGGTGGCAGCGGCAGCGCCACCACATCGAGATCGGAGGCGGGGTTTTGCTCCAGGCCCGGCACGATCACCAGCGCGTAGCGAAACAGTTGGTTGAACCACGTCCTGACTTTCTCGGCGACGGAGAGTGCCCTGCGCTTCTCGATCTTGGCGATCACCTCCAAGAGGTCGGGACGCTTGATCTCATAGACCGACCGCTTGCCCAAGGTGGGCAACACATCCTTGTCGAAGATCCGTGGAAGTATCGAGAGGGTCGTCTGCCGGCCTTCCTTGAGGCTGAGCCCGCGATGCTTGAGCCACTTGCGATACACCGCCTCGAAGGTGTTTTCGTCGGCGAGCCGGACAGCGGTGCGCTTCTGCTTGCGGTGAACGCGAGGATTGGTGCCTTTGGCCAGCAGGGCGCGCGCTTCGTCGCGTAGGCTGCGGGCCTCGCGAAGCGTCACCTCCGGGTAGGTGCCGAGCGACATCCGCTTCTGCTTGCCCGCCCAGTAGTAGCGGAAGTGCCAAGTCCTGCCCCCTGCAGCCGTGACGGCCAGGGAGAGGCCATCCAAGTCAGGGAGGGTGTATGCCTTGCCTGTTGCCTTGGCCTGTCGAACGGCCAGGTCTGAGAGTGCCATGCTCTTGCTCCTGAACATGAGTCAGGAACCAGATGCTGGTCACGTCGACCTCGCCCCTCCATCAACAATCCGGAATCAGCTGTGCCCGCAAAAATGGACTTGTTTGTGGACTTAAAAGTCCCGGCTGTAGGCGGATCGCAGTGGACCACGGCAGAACGTCAAAGAGAGGAAAAGTCCTTGTGCGGCAACGACTTGCAGACTCTCTTGGACTTCTGCGGAAGTCCGCAGAATGATGCAGTGGAGCGGGTGATGGGAATCGAACCCTCGTCATGAGCTTGGGAAGCATTGAGGCGCACTGTCCACGGCTGTCTGAGTTCATGCACAATTGTGCGTCGAGGCCTTCTATTCCGGGGTCTCTGGATAGGTGGTTCGTCCTAGGTTGTCCCAGGAGGAACCACCTTGCCCTGTGCAAACGGCCCCCAGAAACGGCCCCCAATTAAGGACAGCCCCGTGCTCACCGAGAGACAGATCCGCGCACTCAAGCCAGCCGAGAAGGAATACACCGTCAGCGACGGGCGCAGCGCGCGGGGTGAGGGTGTCTTGATGCTTCGGGTGCGGCCCAATGGTACGAAGGAGTTCTACTTCCAGCGCCGGAAGAATGGGCGGAAGCTGAAGACCAAGCTGGGCACCTGGCCGGCGATGGCGCTCACAGAAGCGCGGGACCGGTGCCGCGAGGAGAAGGAGATCCAGGTTGAGGCTGGCACCTTCAAGGAGTTGATGGCCGCCTATGTCGCCAAGCTGAAGCAGGAAGGGGCGGCGAGTGCCGAGCACGTCGAGTGGTCCTTCAAACACTACGTTTCCGAGCCGTTCCCAACCCTGGTGGAGCGCCCAGCGGTGTTGATCGGGCCGGCCGATATCCGTGACATCCTGGCCAAGATGATTGCCGGCGGCGTCACGACGATGACGAACCGGGTGCGCTCTCGCCTTCATTCGGCGTTCCAGAGTGCCCTGCAGCAGGACTACAACCCCCGCACCTATCTGGAGCAGGAAAGTCGCTTCGGCCTGACCAGCAATCCGGTGACTAGCATCCCTGTACAGGAAGACTGGGAGCAGCCCGGGGATCGGGCACTTACGGAGAAGGAGTTGCAAGCGCTCTGGCATCTGCTGCCGGAGAAGCTTTCCCTCACGACCTCCGAGTTGCTCAAGTTCTTGATCGCCAGCGGTGGTCAACGACCGGAGCAACTGCTCCGGTCTGATCGGACGATGTATCAGCGGGACCATGTGATGATCCGCAACGGGAAGGGCGGTGAAGGTGAGCGGGCGATGCATGTGGTGCCCTACAACAAGCTGATGCGGGCGAGCTTGAAGGAAATGGACTGCATCAGCGAGAAGAGCGCGTATCCGTTCCAGGGCAAGGAGGAGGGGAAATCACTGAACCCCCAGTCTCTGTCCAGGGCGGTGACGAAGCTATACGGTAGGCATCACAAGTCGTTCAACGGCCCGTTCACGCTTCGGGACATCCGTCGGACATGCAAGACGCTGATGGCGAAAGCCGGGCTCACCAAGGAGCTGCGGGATAGGATCCAGGGCCACTCCTTCAACGATGTGTCATCCAAGCACTACGACCGCTACGACTACTTCCAAGAGAAGAAGCGCGGGCTCGATCGCTGGGCCGCCTGGCTCGAAAAGAACGTCATCGACACCAAGAAGTAGGGCCGCTCACGCGGCCCTTGTTGGCGTCCATCCCATCGGGTTTTCCAGCCAGCGGTTGATATCGGATTGTCTCCAGCCTACTCGCCCAGGCGTGATCTGTACCGGACTGGGGAAGCGCTTGGCCTTCACCTCCCGCCAGAGTGTCGAGCGCGCCAGGCTGGTGGCTTCCAGCACCTCGGCTTCCCGCATGAATCTGTCCAGTTCAGCCATCTTCACCACCTATCCACTCTGTCCGTGCCTGCCACTGTCGGCGCATTTCCGCTATCAACTGCTCGACGGCGCTTTCCCCTCGCCGCTTAAGGGTTTCTCTCAGCTCGGCGACCTTCTCCGGCGTGGTGACACCACGCCGGAGCCAGTACCGGGCTTCGCATACCAGCAGGTGCTGGCGGTTGGCCCGATCAGTCATTGCGCTGCCTCAACTTCGAAGAACCCCAGTTGGCCCTTCATGGGTTGGAACGGCAGTGGCTTGGCGTCAGCCAGTTCGAACCCGTATCGGCCGAAGAACCACAGTGAGTTGCTGCGATCGACGCAGCCGATGATGCTGGCCTCGCCGACTATCCCGCCGCGCTCCAGTTCGTGCGGCGCTGGGATGGTCACGCCGTTGTACGCGGCGAAGTCGTGGGCCTCCTCGTACTCGTCGCGTGTCATGCCCTTGGCTGCGTGGATCAGAAAGCGGCCGCGGAAGTTGGTCGCCCAGTCGCGGTTCTCGATGTCCTTGTGGCCATTGGCGACCAGCCAGGCCCATGGTTGGCGAATGCTCAGTGCTTTCACGGTTGCTTCCCCCTTGAGTCTGCTTCCTTGGGAGCGGAGAAGGAGGAGGCCGGCTGCGAAGCAGCTTGCGCGCCGCTCTTCAACGTGAAGAACACAGTCAGGACAACCAGAATTGCCAGCGAGAAATTCAGCAGGCTGCGCGGGCTGTCCAGCATCTTCAGCAATTCGTGCATGCCGTTCACCTCAGCGACTTTCAGCGGGTTGTGAAACGCTCAGCGCCACCGCAACCGGGCGCACCCAGATCGGCATATTGCTGAGCATGAAGGTTTCGCCGGCCTCGGCCAGCAGCAGGGTGGTACCCATCACGCCGGCGATGGCCTCGGCCGCGGCTGGCGGCACGGCATTGCCGATCCGCTCGCGCCAGTCGCTGTCGCTCAGGCCGTCGAGCACTAACTGCTCTTCGGGGTCAACTAGGCTCTGCAGGGCGGCGAGCTCAAGGGTCGTGAAGGGCCGGTGCCAGGTGCCGTCCAGCGACTGGATGATGCAGGTCAGCCGGTCGTTCGCCGTCGGCATGCGCGGGTCGGCGACGCTCCACCGGCCATTGTCGTGCCGCGCGCTGGCGGATACTGCGCCGGCGGACTGGTCGAACCCGACGACACCGTAGTGCCCGCCGGTCAGGTAGGCGTCGCCCTTGGTGCGATCGAGCACTCGCGGATCAGCGATCGACAGAGCGCCGCTGGCCACCTGCTGGGAGCCGGTGACCGTGCCGGTAGCGCTTCCCCACTCGCCGACGTGCAATTTGCGGCTGCTCGCCCCTGGGTGCCAGTTGTGGTACCTGGGATCGGCAACAGCCTGGCCGCCGGAGCTGGGTGAGTGCCCGCCGGTGACGGTTCCGGCGTGGCTCCCCATGCTGACGACGCGAAACACGTTGTTGTGCCGGACGCCGCCTGGGCGCGGGTCGGCCACGGCGAATGCGTCCTGGCCGGTAGTACTGGCCGCGATCACGGTGCCGGACGGACCGTCCCAGTCGGTGACCGGGTACTTGCCGAAACTCTGGCCGCGGGGATCGGCGACGGAGTACGTGCCCTGGCCGGGCGACTTGACGCCGATGATGGCGCC
>NZ_JBQENS010000032.1:0-75462 GCF_052044465.1 Pseudomonas sp. 22490
CAGCAGCGCCTTGGTGATGGTCAGGTTATTGCCCTGGTAGCTCAGGTCGTAGTTCGCGCTGAGCAGGCCCAGTCCACCCTGGTTGATGCCGTACACGCCGACATTCTCGCCAGCCACGCGGCTCAGGCTGCCGCCGTTGAGCACGGCACCGGCGGTGTCGCCGTTCTTCAGCCCGGACACCTGGTAGGTCAGTGCCGGATCGGCATCGCCATAGACCTTGGTCTTGGCATCGGCGATCACATTCAGCAGCGCCTTGGTGATGGTCAGGTTATTGCCCTGGTAGCTCAGGTCGTAGTTCGCGCTGACCAGACCCAGGCCGCCCTGGTTGATGCCATACACACCCACGTTCTCGCCAGCCACGCGACTCAGGCTGCCGCCGTTAAGCACCGCGCCAGCGGTATCGCCGTTCTTCAGGCCACTGACTTGGTAGGTCAGGCTCGGATCGGCATCGCCATAGACCTTGGTCTTGGCATCGGCGATCACATTCAGCAGTGCCTTGGTGATGGTCAGGTTATTGCCCTGGTAGTTCAGGGTGTAATTGCTGCTGACCAGGCCCAGTCCACCCTGGTTGATGCCGTACACGCCGACGTTCTCGCCAGCCACGCGGCTCAGGCTGCCGCCGTTGAGCACGGCACCGGCGGTATCGCCGCGCTTGAGACCGGAGACCTGGTAGGTCAGCGCCGGATCCAGGTCGCCGTAGACCTTGGTCTTGGCATCGGCGATCACGTTCAGTTGTGCCGGGGTGATGCGCAGGTCGTTGCCGACGTAGCTGAGGGTGTAATTGGCCGTGTTGAGGCCCAGCCCGCCCTGGAGTATCCCGTAGTTGCCGACGTTCTCCCCGGCCACCCGGCCGAGGTTGCCGCTCAGCACGCCAGCGGCGGTATCGCTGTTCTTCAGGCCACTGACCTGGTAGGTAAGGGTCGGATCGGCGTCGCCATAGACCTTGGTCTTGGCGTCGGCGCTGACAATCAATTGCGCCGGCGTGACGGTCAGCTTGCCGTCCTGGCGCACCAGTTGGTAACGCTGGCTGAAATACTCGCTGCCATTGGCGTTACCGGTGATCGCGTACTGCCCGACGTTCGACGCCTGGGTCGCCGTGGTGCTGGCGGTCGCCTGGTAGAGGTCGTTGAACTGGCTGTTGACGTAGGCGTCGATGGCGTTGATGCCGGACATCGTGGCCGTCAGAGTCGGATTCACATCACCGTAGACGCGGGTAGCGTCATTGGCGGTCAGGGTGGCGGTCTGCTGGCGGGAAAGGATGTCGCCGGCAGTGGTGGTGGTCTTGAACATCTCCACCTGGGCGCGCTCGGCGAAGCTGTTGAACGCTCCCTCGCGCATGAACAGGTCCAGGCGGGTATCGACGCGGCTGGTCTTGCCGCCGAGGCCGAAGATCAGTTCCTCGGTCAGGCCGGTGCCGACGTCGTACTGCAGCTCGTCGGTCACGCCGATCACGCCGCCGAAGCCCTTGACGCCCCAACTGGTGCCCCAGTTTCCGGTCCAGGTGGTGACGCTGCCGTTGCCGGCGGCGACGGTGAACCCGCTGGGCGCACCGCCGTTCGGGGTGGCGGTGACGTTGCTGCCGTTGACCTGGTAGCGCAGGTTGGTCACCAGGTAGTCCGACGAGTCGTTGGTCGGGAAACTGGCGGAACCGCTGACCCGCCGATAGGGCAGCGCGGTGAACACCAGGCGGTCGAACTCGCTGTTGCCGTCGGCAGTCAGCGTGTAGTTGCCGGTGGTGCCAACGCTGTTGGCCTCGAGAATCCGCGTACCGACGCTGGAGACGATGTTCTGCGCGGTGCCGGTCATGCTCTGGTTGATGAACGGATCGAACACCGTGCCGCTCGTGGTCACGCCGGTGGCGTTGCTCTGCCGGTACTTGAGCGTACCGTTGAAGGTCTGCAGCGCCAGGTTGCCGGCGTAGTTGTCCCAGGAAGCCAGGTCGATGCTACCGGCACGGCCGGCGAGGTTGGCGGCGATCAGCGCGGTACCGGCCTGCTGGCTGATCTTGCCGGCGGTGCTGGTCTGCATCCACAGGGTGCCGCTGCCCAGGTCGACGATGCCGCTGGTCTGCGGCGTGCCGCCGCTGAGGAAGCTGATGTTGCCGCCGGCGCGGATTGCCAGGCTGCCGTTGCGGAACAGGATCGGCGCAGAGATATCCACCGCACCGGCAGGTCCGGTGGCGATCAGCTCCAGGCCGCGACTGGCGCCGCCCAGGTTGCTGGTGATCAGCGGCGCTTCCACCGACAGCCGGTCGCTGGCGCTGAGGGTCACCTTGCCGCCTGCCAGCGCCCCGGTAACCACCGAGGCATTCACCGTCGCGTCGCCGCTGGCGCCGTTGGCGCCCCCCACCGAACCTGAGGTGCCGCCGGAGGCGACGATGCGCAGGGTGGTCGGGTCGAGCAGCCAGGTGCCACCGTTGCCGTAGGGTGCGGCGACGCTGACGTAGGCGCTGTCGGCGATGCTCAGGTTGACCTTGCCGGAGGTCTCCACCAGGCCGCCGTTGCCGCCCTGGGCGCCGCCGCGCGCGAGGATCCGCCCGTCCATGCGGGTATTGCCGTCGGACCAGACCACCGCCAGGCCGCCATTGCCCTTGCCGGTAGCCGAGACGTCGATGCTGGCGCCCTTGGCCAGCGTAGCGTTCTTCGCTCGTGGCAGCTCGCCGCGGCCCTGGAAGTCGCCGCCGATGCGCACGCTGCCGCCCTGTGCGGCGCCGCGGGCGTCGATGCTAGCGGTGCTCGCCAGGGCCACCTGCTGCCCGCTGACCAGCACGTCGCCGCCGCTCTTCGGACCGCTGACGTCGATCTTGCCGGCGACCTGGATGTCCCCGGACTTGCTTACCAGCGCCACGCTGCCCTCGCGCACCTCGGTACCGCGGGCGAGGATCACGCCGGACAGGTTGACCGCGTTGTCGACCACCCGGGAAGCCTGCTCGGCGGTGATCAGCACGCTACCGCCGTCGGCCTGGATCGCGCCGCCGTTGCTGACCAGCGCCTGGGCATCCTGCGGCTTGCGGGTAACCGGGTCGGTCACGGCGATGGACACCAGGCCATCGCCGTAGAGGTCGATGGTCGCGGCGTTGCCGGCGGCCATCGCCACGGTGCCGAGACGGGCGTTGATCACGCCGTTGTTGGCCAGGGACGGCGCGACGAAGGCCGCCAGGCCTTTCTCCGCGACGCTGATGCTGCCGTCGTTGACGATCCGCGCGTCGGGGTTTCCGGGCTGGTCGAAGATCAGCTTGCCCTGGCGGAAGTGTTCGTCGCTGATGTTCGCCGTGGTGGTGATCAGGGAGCCCACGTCGACCTTGGCCGAGCCGCTGAATACCACGCCGTTGGAGTTGTAGATGATCACCTGGCCGGGCGCGGAGATGCGCCCGGCGATCACACTTTCCTGGCCTGCGGTGACCCGGTTCAGGGTCGACGAGGTCACGCCGGGCTGGTTGAAGCGCACCGCCTCGTCGGCGGAGACGTCGAAGCCCTTCCAGTTGATGATCGCGCGCTGGGTGCTCTGGTCGATCAGCGTGGTCTTGCCCTGCTGGCTGATCTTGATCTCGTTGGGGTTGAACTGGGCACCGGTAGGTGCCGCCATGGCCGCGTTGATGCTGGCGATGGCGAACATGAGGGTGCTGCTGGCGGCAAGGACGAAACGCCCTTCCCTACCAGCTTTCGAAGAGGTGCGCTTGCCGCGCTGGCTATCCGGACGGACCATGAAAATCTCCCTATCTGCGTGGCGCACGTCAGTTTTCCAGCACTGCATTTCGTCAGTTAAATGACGAAAATCTGAGAAGCAATTCACATTGCGCCTTGTGTGCCAAAAAAATGCCTTTCAGATCAAAAATTGTCCACTTGAAAGGGCGACCGTTCGTCGGAGTGACTCAAAAATGACACTACAGAGGTTAAATATGTAATACCGTCAAAAAACCGACAATACTTTCGGGATAATCACTGTCAAGAAAACCGGAAGACCTCCCTGGCACGCGGGTTTGCTAGGCTAGGCAGCCCCCGTCCGCTGCCGCCAAGGAACCGTCCATGAGCCATGCCCTGCGCGCCGTTTTCCTCGACCATGCCTCCCTCGACCTCGGCGATCTGGACATGCGCCCCCTGCACGCCGCCTTCGACGAGCTGCAACTGCATGCCGCCAGCCAACCGCAGGAAGTCGCCGCGCGGCTGCACGGTGCGCGGGTCGCGATCAGCAACAAGGCGCCGATCGACGCGCAATGCATCACCGCCTGCCCAGAGCTGGAACTGATCCTGGTCAGCGCTACCGGCACCAACAACATCGATCTCGCTGCCGCTCGCGAGCGCGGTATCGTCGTCGCCAACTGCCATGGCTACGGCACGCCCTCGGTAGCCCAGCACACCCTCGCGCTGCTACTGGCCCTGGCTACGCGCCTGCCGGACTACCAGCAGGCGGTACGCAGCGGCCGCTGGCAGCAATCCAGCCAGTTCTGCCTGCTGGACTTCCCCATCGTCGAACTGGAAGGCAAGACCCTCGGCCTGCTCGGCCATGGCGAACTGGGCGGGGCGGTGGCGCGGCTGGCGGAGGCGTTCGGCATGCGCGTGCTGCTCGGTCAGTTGCCAGGACGGCCCGCCCGGGCGGACCGCCTGCCGCTTGGCGAACTCCTGCCACGGGTCGACGCCCTGACCCTGCACTGCCCGCTGACCGAGGACACCCGCGGGATGCTCGGCGCCGCCGAACTGGCGCTGATGAAGCCTGGCGCCTTCCTGGTCAATACCGCCCGTGGCGGCCTGGTCGACGAACAGGCGCTGGCCGACGCCCTGCGCGGCGGCCACCTGGGCGGCGCCGCCACCGACGTGCTCAGCGTCGAGCCGCCGAGAAACGGCAATCCGCTGCTGGCCCCCGACATCCCGCGCCTGATCGTCACCCCCCATAACGCCTGGGGCAGTCGCGAGGCGCGGCAGCGCATCGTCGGCCAACTGGCGGAAAACGCAGAGGCATGGAAGGCCGGGCGCGCCCTGCGGGTAGTCAACGCCGGCTGATACGGCGCTGCGGGCACCGCGCACGGATGAACGGCGATCCTCGCCGACAATCCATGCGGGTATGCCAGGCCCAAGCCTGTTAAGATTTCCCATTTTTTCCGGAGCCCGCATGGACCCTCGCAGTGAAGTGCTGCTGCGCCAGCGCCACCTCTTCGCGACCCCGCTGCTGCTGGCCGGCCTGCCCGCCGACGACCTGCTCGCCGAGCTACCGCAGGCCCAGGGCTGGAGCTGGCACGCCGGCGAGCAGGCGCAGTTGGACGCCCGCTTCCCCGGCCGTAGCCGTTTCGACACGCGCGCGCCGACTGGCGCCTGGACTTCGGCCGTTCTGTTCCTGCCCAAGTCCCGCGAACTGACCGACTACCTGCTGGCCAGCCTGGCCGCCCGCCTGCCCGGCGGCGAACTCTTCCTGGTCGGCGAAAAGCGCGGCGGGATCGAGCGCGCGAGCAAGCAGTTGGCCGCCTACGGCAAGCCCCGCAAACTGGATAGCGCGCGGCATTGCCAGCTCTGGCAGGTGCGTATCGAACAGGCGCCGGCCGAGCCCGACCTGCACGCCCTGGCCCAGCGCTACAGCCTGCCGCTGGCCGATGGCGAGCTGCAGGTGGTGAGCCTGCCGGGGGTGTTCAGCCATGGCCGCCTGGATCGCGGCAGCGCGCTGCTGCTGGGGCAACTGCAAGCCCTGCCCGGCGGCCATCTGCTGGACTTCGGCTGCGGTGCCGGCGTACTCGGGGCGGCTCTCAAGCGTCGCTACCCCGCCAGTCGCCTGACTCTGCTCGACGTCGACGCCTTCGCTGTCGAGAGCAGCCGACTGACCCTCGCCGCCAACGGCCTGGACGGCGAAGTGATCGCCGCCGACGGCATCGACGGCGCGCCGCGCGAACTCGCCGCGATCGTCAGCAATCCGCCCTTCCACCAGGGCGTGCACACCGACTACCAGGCCTCCGAGCGCCTGCTGCAACGCGCCGCCGAGCACCTGGCGCCGGGCGGCGAACTGCGCCTGGTCGCCAACAGCTTCCTGAAGTACCCGCCGTTGATCGAACGCCACCTCGGCCCCTGCCGGACACTCGCCGAAGGCGACGGTTTCCGCATCTACTCCGCCCGTCGCTCCTGATTTCTGCCTGGAACCCTGTGAATGAAGCTTTTCCTCTCCCTGCCCGCACGCCCGCAGCCAGACCCTTCCGTGGCCACCCGCCGGGAGGCCGCCGATGACTGACCTGAACGCCAGCCAGGGCCAGCAATTGCGGCGGGTGCTCAAGCCGCGCCACCTGAACATGATCGCCATCGGCGGCTCCATCGGCACCGGGCTGTTCGTCGCCTCCGGGGCCACCGTGGCCNGCGGTGCGCTGCTTTCCTACGCACTGATCGGGCTGATGGTGTACTTCCTCATGACCAGTCTCGGCGAGATGGCCGCCTACATGCCCGTTTCCGGCTCGTTCTGCACCTATGGCAGCCGGTTCGTCGAAGATGGCTTCGGTTTCGCCCTCGGCTGGAACTACTGGTACAACTGGGCGGTGACCATCGCCGCGGAGCTGGTGGCAGCGCAACTGGTGATGAGTTTCTGGTTCCCCGAGGTGCCGGGCATCTACTGGAGCGCGATCTTCCTGGGCATCATGTTCGGCCTCAACGTGATTTCCGCGCGCGGCTTCGGCGAGAGCGAATTCTGGTTCGCCCTGATCAAGGTAGTCACGGTGGTGATCTTCATCGGCGTCGGCCTGGCGACCATCTTCGGCATCATGCATGGCGTGGAGTCGCCCGGCTTCAGCAACTTCACCATGGGCGACGCGCCCTTCGTCGGCGGCTTCCAGGCGATGGTCGGGGTGGCGATGATCGCCGGCTTCTCGTTTCAGGGCACCGAACTGATCGGCATCGCCGCCGGTGAATCGGAAAATCCGCGGAAGAACATCCCGATCGCCATTCGCCAGGTGTTCTGGCGCATCCTGATGTTCTACATCCTGGCGATCTTCGTGATCGGCATGCTGATTCCCTACACCGACCCGAACCTGCTGAAGAACGATGCCAGCGACATCAGCGTGTCGCCCTTCACCCTGCTCTTCGAGCGCGCCGGCTTCGCCGCGGCGGCCGGGGTGATGAACGCAGTGATCCTCTCGGCGATCCTCTCCGCCGGCAACTCCGGCATGTACGCCTCGACCCGGATGCTCTACAACCTCGCCCTCGAGGGCAAGGCACCGCGCCTGTTCTCCCGCGTCTCGCGCAGCGGCGTGCCACGCAACGCGCTGTACGCCACTACCCTGGTCGGCGCCCTGTGCTTCCTCACTTCGGCCTTCGGCGACAGCACCGTCTACACATGGCTGCTGAACACCTCGGGCATGTGCGGCTTCATCGCCTGGCTGGGCATCGCCATCTCCCACTATCGCTTCCGCAAGGGTTACCTGGCCCAGGGCGGCCGCCTGGAAGACCTGCCCTACCGGGCCAAGCTGTTCCCCTTCGGGCCGCTGTTCGCCTTCGCCCTGTGCATGGTCATCACCCTCGGGCAGAACTACCAGGCGCTGGTGGGCGAACGCATCGACTGGATCGGCCTCCTCGCCACCTATATCAGCCTGCCGCTGTTCCTGGCGATCTGGCTGGGATACCGCTGGAAGAAGCGCGCACGCTTCGTTCGCTACCACGAAATGGACGTCAGCCCGACCAATACCTGACTCACCCTGCCGCCCAGCGATTCCTCGCGGATCGCTGCGGATGCCGGCACGTTTCCTTGCGATCAGGCTCCCTCGCCGCCCTCCCGGACGAAAGTTTCCGTCCCGGGCTTGCCCAAGCCGCCCGGCTTGGGCAGAATGCGCCCCGTCCTAGGGGAGTAGTCTCCCGCGAGCGCCGCACCGGCCTCGCCCGGCACGCGTCAACACACTTGGTCCGCAGACCATGGCGCGCGCGACCCAAGCCTGCCCAGACAGGCCAAGGGTTTGACAAGACCTATGACACGCACGATCTGACCCGGGGCGGGCAGATGGCGCGTGTCATGGTGATTGGTCGACCCGCCCCTTAGGAAGCCTGATGGAATCGCTGTTCGTCCCTACCCTCATCGTTGCCCTCGCGGAAATCGGCGACAAGACCCAGTTGCTGGCACTCCTGCTCGCGGCGCGTTTCCGCAAGCCGTGGCCGATCATCGCCGGCATCGTCGCCGCCACCCTGGCCAACCATTTCGCTGCCGGCGCGGTGGGCGCCTGGGTCGCCAGCTTCTTCTCGGAAGCCACCCTCAGTTGGATCCTCGCCGCCTCCTTCATCGCCGTCGCCCTGTGGACGCTGGTACCGGACAAGCTCGACGACGAAGAGTCCGGACTGAAGAAATACGGCCCCTTCCTCACCACCCTGATCGCGTTCTTCCTCGCCGAGATGGGCGACAAGACCCAGGTCGCCACGGTCATGCTGGCCGCCCAGTATCCGCATTTCTGGCTGGTGGTGATCGGCACCACCCTGGGCATGCTGATCGCCAACGTACCGGTGGTACTGATCGGCAACCTGGCCGCCGACAAGCTGCCGCTGACCCTGATCCGCCGCCTGGCCGCGGCCGCCTTCGCCGCACTTGGCCTGTACGCCGCCTGGCACGCCGCGCAATTGACCGGCTGGCTCTGAAGGACTGCGCCGCCGGGCCCGGGATGGCTGGGCGGCCAATGCAAAATGCATGGGAACGGCTACAGTTCAGGCAGGCACCGGATGCCTGCCCCACCACTCGCCCTCGAGAGCCGGAGATGCCCTCACACGACCTGAAACGACTCGCCCGCCATCACATCGAGCTGTCCTGGAACAAGGGCCGCATGGCGTTGGTGGAGCAGTTGCACAGCAAGGATTTCCTCTACAAAAGCTCGTTCATCGGCCGTCCCCTGGATACCGCCGGCTATATCCGCCTGCTGCAGGACATCCGCACGGCGATGCCGGACCTGGAGGTCGTGGTCGAAGACTGCATCGGCGAGGAACGCAAGGTGTTCACCTGGAGCACGCTGATCGGCACCATCGTCCGGCCGACCCTGGGCTATCCGGCCAGCGACAAGGTGCTGAGCATTTCCGCGATGGGCTTCTGGGTGTTCAACCCGCAGGGCCAGTTGCAGGAGCTGTGCACCATGTTCGACATGGAGAGCTTTCGCGCCCAGCTGGGACTGCAGACCCGACCCTTCGCGGAAAAAGCGCTGCCCTAGCCAACCGTCCTAGGCATTGAAATAGCCGTTGTCGCGGAACCAGTCGATGGCGCGCAGCAGGGTGTCGTCGAGGGCGGTGGTGGAGAAGAAGCCGAGTTCCTCGCGGGCCTTGCGTCCATCGAGGAACTGCCCGCCAGCCATCACCTCGATGGCGGTTTCGTCGAGCAGCGGCAACTGGCCGCTGACCCGGTAGCGCAAGCGGCCCAGGGTGGCCAGCGCGCGAGCCATGGCCATCGACATCGGCTGCGGCGCAGGCTGGCCGAGCAGCTCGGCGATGCGCCGGGTCAGGTCGGCCATTTCCAGGTTGTGCCCGGTCAGCAGGTAGCGCTCGCCGATACGCCCGCGCTCAAGGGCCATCAGCAGTCCGCGCCCGGCTTCGGCGGCATCGATGACGTTACGCTGGCCGGCGACGTAGTGGGTCATCTCGCCATTGCCGATGGCGGTGATCACGCGCCCGGTAGTCGGGCCGATGTCCAGTTCGCCGAGTACCATGCCGGGAATCCCGATCACCACCGGCAGGCCGTTGCGCGCCTGCTCCCGGGCCTGCTCGTCGAGCGCCCATTTGCACAGCACGTAGGAACTCTTGCCGCTCGGCAGGCTGTCGTAGAACAACCCCTCGTGGCCCGGTAGTCCCTGGGGATGGCGGGGCATGGCATATGCCGAACCGACATAGAGGATGCGCGGCACCCTGGCCTGCAGGCAGGCGGCATAGAACGGGTTGGTCTGGCCCAGCGCGCTGGCCACTTCCTCCTGCCAGCGGCGCGGCCGCGAAGGATAGTAGCCGGCGCTGAAGATCACCCCGTCGAGGCCGCGCAGGGCGCGTTCCAGGCCGGCGTGGTCGAGCATCTCGGCGACCCGGCACTCGGGCTCCAGATAGGCGAGACGCTGGATCTGCGAAGAAGGACGGTGGATCAGCACCAGATCGTGACCGGCGGCCCTGATGGCGCGCGCGGCGTGATGTCCCAGCAGGCCGGTGGCTCCGAGTACGGCGTATTTCACATGAGCTCCAGGGCGTGAGAGTGGCTGTTCGTCCACGGGTCCCGCAAGCGGGTCGGCCAGCAGTCTAGGCCGAACACCGGCGAGATACCAAACAGCAGGTTACGGAAATACACAACAGGCGTTTCCGATGGTAAGCCTGTCGGCGCGCCGGCCGCCCCCCGCGACCGCGCGCCCTGGCCTCACTTGCCGCGCCTGGCCTGCTGGTACAGCGGCATCACCTTGGGAATCGCGGCCTGGAGATTGGCCATCCGCGAACTGTCGGAGGGGTGGGTGCTGGTGAACTCGGGCTGGCTGGCGCCGCCGCTGGCCCTGCCCATCTTCTGCCAGAGGGTGATCGCCGCTTCCGGGTTGTAGCCGGCGCGGGCGGCCAGCTCGAGACCGATCAGGTCGGCTTCGTTCTCGTTGGCACGACTGTTGGGCAGGGTCATCAGGTAGTCGACGCCGGTATTGGCCAGCTGCAGGCTTTCCTGGCCGAGGCCGGCCAGGGCGCCGATCTGGCTGGCCACCTGCACGCCGTAGGCCTTGGACATGGCCTCGCGCCCATGCTCGCGCAGGGCGTGGGCGATCTCGTGGCCCATCACCGCGGCTATCTCGTCGTCGGTGAGCTTCAGCTTGTCGATCAGCCCGGTGTAGAAAATGATCTTGCCGCCGGGACCGCAGTTGGCGTTGAGCTCGTCGCTCTTCACCACATTGACTTCCCAGTTCCAGCCGGTGGCGTCCGGGCGGAAGGCGGCGGTCTGCGGGATCAGCCGCTGGGCGATCGCCTTGACTCGCCGCGCGTCGGCGCTGCTGGTATCGAGCACGCCGGCGCTTTTCGCCTCGCCGAGAGTCTTCTGGTACGACTGGGCGTACATCTGGTCGACTTCCTGGCTGGACAACATGCTGAACATGTATTGCTTGCGGTCGACGCCGACGGCGCCGCCACTGGTGGTGTTCACTGCCTGGCAACCGGCGAGCAGCAGCGCGCCGGCGAGGGTGGCGAATCGGAAGGGATGAGCCATGGTCCTTTGTTCTCCTCTGAAGGCCGAGCGCATGGTAGGCCGCGCCTCGAACGCCGGCAACAGCCGTTGGCGAGGAAATCTCCGACGGCCGATTAAGGATTTGCCGTCCTCCTGCCGATAAGCTCCTCAGAGACAATTCCAACAAGGGTCAGAAGTCCCATCATGAAGCTCAAGTCGATCCAGTTTTCTGTCGCCGCCCTCGCCGGCGCCAGCGTTCTAAGCGTCGTCGTGGTGCTGGTGCTGTACGCCCTGTTCGCCGGCGCGCGAACGCAGGAGCTGGTGCAGCAACGCACCCAGGGCCTGCTGGAGAAGGTCATCAACGAGCGCCTGGTGGCCCTGGCCCGCGCCCAGGTCAGCCAGATCCAGCGCGAGCTGGAGTATCCGCTGACGGTGGTCCACGGCCTGGCCAACAGCACCCGCCTGCTCGGCGAGCCGGGCGCCGACGGCATGCCGCAGCTGAACGCCAGCCGCGACGAAATCTCCGCGCTGCTGCGCAGCACCGTGCAGAACAACCCCAAGCTGCTCGACACCTTCATGGCCTGGGAACCCAATGCCTTCGATACCGATGCCGCCTTCGCCGGGCAACCCGGCAAGGGCTACGGCCCGGACGGCCGCTACCTGCCCTGGTGGTATCGCGGCGCCGACGGCAAGCCGATCGTGGAGGCCATGGCCGACAGCATCGATAGCGAAAAGCTGCTGCCCACCGGGGTGCGCGAGAACGAGTTCTATGCCTGTCCGAAAGAGAACAAGCGTCCCTGCATCATCGACCCGGCCCCTTACGAAATGGGCGGCAAGACCGTGATGATGTCGTCCTTCAACGTGCCGATCATGGTCGGTGACCAGTTCCGCGGCGCAGTCGGTGCCGACCTCTCGCTGGCCTTCATCCAGGACCTGCTCAAGCGCGCCGACCAGCAGCTCTACGATGGCGCCGGGGAAATGGCGCTGATCGCCAGCAACGGCCGCCTGGTGGCCTACACCCGCGACGACAGCAAGCTCGGCGAGCCCGCCGGCAGCGTCCTCGACGGCAACGAAGTGGACAACCTGAAAAACCTCACGGTCGACCAGCCGCTCTACGACATCGACGCCGAGCACGGCCACATCGAGCTGTTCCTGCCTTTCACCATCGCCGACAGCGGCGTGCGCTGGACCCTCATGCTGCAGATTCCCCAGGCGGCGGTATTCGGCGAACTGCAGCAACTCCAGGGCGAGCTGAGCGACCAGCGCCAGCAGGATATCCTCGGCATGAGCCTGGCCGGCCTGGTGGTAGCGGCCCTCGGCCTGCTGGTGGTCTGGCTGGTCGGCTACGGCATCGCCCGGCCGCTGCGCCAATTGGTCGGCATGCTCGACGACATCGCCCAGGGCGAAGGCGACCTCACCCGCCGCCTGAGCAGCGAGCGCGCCGACGAGCTGGGCTCCATCGCCAAGGGCTTCAATACCTTCCTTGGCAAACTGCAGAACATGATCGGCCAGGTGGTGCAATCGGTGCAGAAGGTCAGCGACTCCTCGGAGCACACCGCCGACATCGCCATCCGCACCAACCAGGGCGTGCAGCAGCAACTGGCGGAGATCGAACTGGTGGCCACCGCGGTCCACGAGATGACCGCCACCGCCCAGGACGTGGCGCGCAACGCCACCCACGCCGCCGAGGCAGCCAACCACGCGGACCAGGCCGCGCACCAGGGCAAGCAGATCGTCGAAAGCAGCTCGGCGGCGATCCAGGCCCTGGCCAGCGAGATTGGCCGCGCGGTCGGAGTGGTGCAGAACCTGGCCAAGGACAGCGAAAACATCAACGCGATCCTGGTGGCGATCCGCGGTATCGCCGAGCAGACCAACCTGCTCGCCCTCAACGCCGCCATCGAGGCCGCCCGCGCCGGCGAGCAGGGTCGCGGTTTCGCGGTGGTGGCCGACGAGGTACGCAACCTGGCGCAGAAGACCCAGCAGGCCACCGAAGAAATCCAGAGCATGATCCAGCAGTTGCAGCAGGGCACCCGCGACGTGGTGAAGGTCATGCAGGACAGCCAGGAGCGCACCGACGACAGCGTGCGCCATGCGCGCCAGGCGGCCGAGGCGCTGGAGTCGATCACCCAGGCGGTATCGGTGATCAACGACATGAACACCCAGATCGCCAGCGCCGCCGAGGAGCAGAGCGCGGTGGCCGAGGACATCAACCGCAACGTCGCCAACATCGGCCAGGTCGCCAACCAGGTGGCCGGCGGCGCCGACGAGGCCTCACAGGCCAGCGCCGAGCTGACCCGCCTGGCCGAGCAGCAGCGGCGCCTGGTGAATCAGTTCAGGGTCTAGCGTCAGGCCGGGGTCAGGCACTCCGGCCCGTCGGTTTCAGGCTTGTTGACGAAGCCGGCCAGGGCCACGCTGCGCAGGTTCGGCTGGGGCTTGGCGAGCAGGCTTATCAGCGCCGGCAGCGGCGTGTCCGGAGCCAGCCAGGTATCCTGCTCGGCCTCGTCGAGCAGCAGCGGCCGGCGGAACTCGGCGGCCGCCTGGGATACCTGGGCCACGCTGAGCCAGGTTTGTCCATGCACCGGATAGGCCTCCCAGATGCCGGCGAAGAACAACAGGCGCTCGCCGGTGGAGACCCAGTACGGACGCTTACGCACCCCACGCCATTCATAGAAGCCGTTGGCCGGCAGCAGGCAGCGGCGCTGCTGGAACGCCTCGCGGAACATCGGTTGCTCGGCGAGGGTTTCCGCCCGTGCGTGGCTGGGCGTACGCGACAGGTCGGTGAGCCAGGCCGGGGTCAGCCCCCAGCGCGCCAGGTCGGCGCGGCGCGCACCGGCGTCCTCGCGAACCATCAGCACCTGGTTCGCCGGAGAAATGTTCCACTGCGCCCGCCAATCCGCCGGAAAGCCCGGCAGGGCCGCCAGCGACGGATTCCAGCGGAACAGGGCGTAACGACCACTCATGCTTGGCACTGCCTGGTGAGGGAAAGCCGCACAGTGTAACCCGAAGCGCCACACTGGCCTTGCCGAACGCAAGCTGAATGAAACCCAATCTTAACTTGACGCGCCTATCCTCCAGGCTTAAGGTGCCGCCCGCATTCTGTAACCCACACAGGAGTCCTGCATTGGACAACAGCCCTAGTCGATTGCGACAGGTCCATCCGGCGAGCTAGTCCAGCAGAACCCTCTGCCACTGCCTCGCCGAACATGGCGGACAGTGGCGATCCGCATCCCGTCCGGGATGACGCATCCCCATTTTCCCTTCGTGTCCCTTCCCTCGCGCCAACGCGCAGCGGGAAGCCGCGGTCCTGCGCAATCCATCGTCCCTTATCCGCGCGGACCGTCGGCCCGCGCCAGCTCCGGCCGTCGGCCGGCAACGAGGTGAAACATGGATTGGAAAGTATTTCTCCTGCGCGTCGCGGTCGCGCTGGTCCTGGGCGCCCTGATCGGCGCCGAACGCCAGCTGCGCCAACGCCTCACCGGCCTGCGCACCAACGCGCTGGTCAGCACTGGCGCCTGCCTGTTCGTGCTGATGACCCAGGGCGTGCCCGGCCTGGCCGGCGACGCTTCACGGATCGCCGCCTATGTAGTCTCCGGGATCGGCTTCCTCGGCGGCGGCGTGATCATGCGCGACGGCCTCAACGTGCGCGGCCTGAACACCGCAGCCACCCTCTGGTGCACCGCCGCCATCGGCGTCCTGTGCAGCATGGGCCTGCTGCTGGAGGCCACGCTCGGCAGCCTGGTGGTGCTCTGCGCCAACATCCTGTTGCGCGACATCGCCCAACGCCTGAACCGCCAGGACGTGTTGCCGGCCAGCGAGGCCGAGCAACGCTACGAAGTGCAGATCGTCTGCCGCGCCGAGGACGAGATCCAGGTTCGCAGCCTGATGCTGCACAGCCTCGGCAGCAGCGACCTGCGCCTGCAATCGCTGCACAGCGAGGATCTGGACAACCCGGCCAAGCTGGAAGTCCGCGCCGAACTGCTCGGCACCCCCGAAGCTCCGGCGCAGCTGGAACGCCTGGTCAGCCGGGTCAGCCTGGAGAAGGGCGTCAGCTCGGTGCGCTGGCAGGTCTTCGAACTGGCGGCCGACTGAGCGGCGGCCGCCTCAACACAACAGGCTGCCGGGGCCGCAGGGCTCCGGCGGCTCCTCGGCCAACGGGGCGGCGGCGTTGTAGGCGAGGATCAGTTCTCGCGCCCGCTCCGTCTGCTCGTCCGCCACCAACAACGCCAGCAGTCCGCCAGGCGGCAGTTCGCCGATGGCGCCGACCAGGTGGCGGCCGCTGACATGGGCGGCGATCCCTTCGCTGGCGAGCATTCCCACCAGCATCTCGGCCTCCAGCAGGTCGGCCGGCTCATATACGCGCTGCATCAGTCATCCTCCCGGCGGACGTTCAGTGACCAGTCCTGCCCATCGGTGCGCAGGTCGAACAGGATCGGCCGGCAGCACACCGGGCAGTCTTCGTAGTACTGCTGGTCGCCGGCGCTCAGGTCGAGCAGCGCCTCGGCCGGTTCCCCGCAGTAAGGGCAGCTATAGGCCTGGCTTTCGAGCATCGCTGCACCCCCTATGAGTTCCGTTTATAATCGCGCGGTTCAATTTTCGGCCACCCCCTTGGGCGGCCTTCGCAGCATCCATATGGAACCAGAAAGCATGATGGGCGAGTTCGAAGCCATCCGACCCTACAGTGACGCCGAAGTCCCCGCGGTATTGCAACGCCTCCTGAGCGACGACGCCTTCCTCGGCGCCCTGGTCCGCTACCGCTTCCCGCGCCTGGCCGGTCCCCTCGGTTGGCTACTCAAACCTCTTATAGCCCATCGCCTGGCCCGCGAGGTCACCGGCATCCGCAGCGTCGCCACGCTGCAGGACAAGTTCGAGCCCTACGTCGACCACACCATCGAGAAGGCCACCGATGGCGTCACTTACTCCGGGGTCAATCGCCTCAAGCCAGGCTGCGCCTACCTGTTCATCGCCAACCACCGCGATATCGTGATGGACCCGGCCTTCGTCAACTACGCCGTGTACCACGCCGGCCTGCCGACCCCGCGCATCGCCATCGGCGACAACCTGCTGCAGAAATCCTTCGTCAGCGACCTGATGCGCCTGAACAAGAGCTTCATCGTGCACCGTTCGCTGAGCGGCCGGCGCGAGAAGCTCGCCGCCTACCAGACGCTCTCCGCCTACATCAACCACTCGATCCGCGAGGACCGCCAGTCGGTGTGGATCGCCCAGGCCGAAGGGCGGGCCAAGGACGGCGACGACCGTACCGACTCGGCGATACTCAAGATGTTCCACATGAGCCGCAAGGACGAACCCTTCGCCGAAATGGTGCGCGCCCTGCATTTCATCCCGGTGTCGATCAGCTACGAATACGACCCCTGCGACCTGGCCAAGGCCCGCGAGTTGCACACCCGCGCCAGCACCGGCGAGTACCGCAAGGCGCCGGGCGAGGACGATGCCAGCATCGCCCTGGGCATCACCGGCTACAAGGGCCGCGTGCACATCAACTTCGGTGCCGAGCTGGAGGGCGAGTTCAGCGACGCCAAGCAGCTGGCCGCCGAACTGGACCGGCAGATCCTCGGCAACTACCGTCTGTTCCCGGTGCACTACCTGGCCTACGAGATGAGCGAGAACCGCGACCCGGGCCTCGCCGTCCCCACGGCCGAGAGCCTGTTCGGCAGCGAGGAGCTGGAGAAGGCGCGCAAGGAATGGAACCGCCGCCTGGAGCAATGCCCGGCCGAGCAGCGCCCCTGGCTGGTGCTGCAATACGCCAACCCGGTGCTCAACCAATACCGGATCAAGCAGCAATCCTGAAGACGAAAGCCCGGCGCCGCCGGGCTTCTCCATCGGGCAACGGCTTCGAACCCGCAGGCGATGGACGGATAACCGCGATACGCTTATCCGCGTGCGGTTCGGCTCGCCGAGGCAGGGCTCTCAGAGCCGCGTGCTGGCCCAGCTGACCAGCAGCGCCAGGCCCAGGCAGGCGGTGCCGAATCGGTAGAAGAACAGGTTGATCCGCAGGGTCGCCTCGTCCATCGGCAATGCCGCCTCCCCCGCCTCGCCCTCCGCGGCCCAGCGCGCCAGGGCGCGACGCTCGCGTGCGCGGGTGGCCAGCAGCAGCCAGGCGCCGGCGACACCGAAGAACAGCGCAAGGCCGTTCACGGCCTGCGCGGGATGGGCGAGGAACAGCGCCCACAAGGCTTGCAAGGACATCGATAACCTCCGCAACAGGACCACACGCCGGGGCTACCGAATAACGCCTTGGGTGAGCTGATGACAGGACGGACCGTCGGGGACGGCGGGGAAGGACTGGTCGAATTCTATCCAGAATGCATGAGCGACGGCCAGCGGCACCCGGGTTGTCGCGACGAAGCGCAGCGGTTAGCAGCAATCCGTCTAAAAAAGGCGCGGCCTCGCCAGAATGACCGACTAGTCTGAAAGTGCTTTGCCGGTCACAGAACCCCACCCAGGCAAACGACAACACAGGAGAGTCGTCATGCTGGAAACCGCACCCCACGAACATAACTATCTGATCGACCACCTGGACGAGATCGAGGCCGTGATCGTCGATCTTTCCTTCAATGTCCAGGACGACCGCTGGCTGGTGTACTGCACCGCCTGCGGCCATGAACACCTCGACCTGCCTGAGACCGACGAACGCATCAGCATCGGCGAGCCGGACCCGTTCCACCAGGCCGCCTGAGTTTCCCGAGCGCATGAAAAAGCCCGGCATCCGCCGGGCTTTCTCGTTACCGCCGGCTCATTGCTGGCCGAGGGTCTGAGCGATGGTCGGGTCCTTGAACACGCGGGTCAGGGCGTCGCTGAGCACCTCGCTGACCAGCTTGCTGTTGGTCGCCTGGTTCGGCGCCATGCCGAAGCGCTGGTTCAGGGAGGCGCCATAGCGACCGGTGTAGCGCCGGCTGCTGTTCTGCACGTCGGCGCGGAAGGTCGCGGTAATGTCGGCCTGGGTGACGTAGACGCCGTCCTTCGGCGACTGGTACTTCAGCTCGGCCAGGGTCAGGGTCAGTTGCGGCGCGTTGTAGGCGTTGGCCGAAGGCGTGTAGCCGAGCAGGCGCACGGCCGTCTCGGCCTGGGCCTGGAGCTTGGGCACCACGTCCTCGCTACGGACGGTCAGGGTGCTGGTATCGGCGTAGAGGCCGCCGCGAGTGCCCAGGGACGGGCCGGGACGGCCATCGACCACCTTGACCACCACCGGCTGGCCATGGCCGACTGCGGTCAACGGTCCTTTAAGGACCGGTTGCGGGTCCAGTTGTTGCGGGCTCAGGGCGCAGCCGCCGAGAACCAGGGCGCTTGCGGTCATCAGGCTGAGCAACAGGCGATGCAGCATGCTCATCTCTCCATGGGTTGGGCACGAATGGCCGGCAGTATAACGGCGCCGCGAAAGCACCGCAGCATTGCCTTGGACGTTCGCCACGGGGCGCGGTTCCTCGCCTGTGGCAGGTGGCGCAGGGCACGCATGCCCGGCGTTTGGCAGATACGGCGCGGCGGATTGTCCCAGGGGGCTTTCGCCGGCGGGCACTTCGTGACCGGGAATGGGAAAAAAGTCTAAGGAGCGGGGTATTTTTTGATTTTCACCGTTATAATCGCCCCCCGATTATAAGGACGCCTCCTGATCGGGTTCCGGCCCCCGCGCCATCCCCCCACAGAGAGCCGCCAGTAGAGCGCTGCCCCATGAGGCAGACGCCCTGAAACGCCTGTAGCGAGTTTTTCGGCAAGGAATGCCGCATGACCCCGCACGATTCTGCGAAGGCATGCCCGCGACAGACGAGCCCTTCCGGCCCATGTCTCCAAAAGAGCGTGGATCGAAGGTATTTCACTACTTCACGAGAGTGTGGCGAGCAATGAAGAGTTTTGCGTCGGTAAGTGCGCCATTAGCGCTTGAAACAGCCCCCCGCAGACGCGACCGCAGCGGATACCTCATGACCAGAGCCTGACGGCCCGTTCCGTCGCGAATGTGCTTGCACGACCGGATGCCCGCATGGGCCAGCCAGGCTGCCAGATCGCCAGCCCCGCGCCCGGCATCCATAGGCGATGACGCCCGGCGTCCCGCCGTTGTTGCGAAGAATCGGACATGACGGCTCCCTCCGCCGCTGCCTGCCGGCCCGTACCGGCCTCGGCCCCGCCCCGTCTGTCGTCAATTTGGTGCTGAAGATTTTGGAGAAGCGTTAATGGCGCAAAACGATCACGAAACAGTCGACATGCTGCTGGTAGGCGCCGGCATCATGAGCGCGACCCTGGCGGTCCTGCTCAAGGAACTCGACCCCAACCTGAAGATGGAAGTCGTCGAACTCCAGGAGTCCGGCGCGATCGAAAGCTCCAACCCGTGGAACAACGCGGGCACCGGCCACGCCGGCCTGTGCGAGCTGAACTACACCCCGCAGTCGGCCGACGGCAGCATCGACATCAAGAAAGCCGTGGGCATCAACACCATGTTCGAGGTGTCGAAGCAGTTCTGGTCGCACCTGGTCGCCAAGGGCACCTTCGGCTCGCCGAAGACCTTCATCAACCCGGTACCGCACCTGAGCTTCGTGCGCGGCAGTGAAGGCATCGCCTACCTGAAGAAGCGCTTCGAATCGCTGACCAGGCACCACGCTTTCGAGACCATGGTCTACTCCGAGGACAAGGCCACCCTCGCCGAGTGGATGCCACTGATGATGCCGGGTCGTCCGGCCGACGAAGCGATCGCCGCGACCCGCGTCGAGGGCGGTACCGACGTCAACTTCGGCGCCCTGACCAACCAGCTCCTGCAACACCTGGCGCAACAGCCGGGCGCGCAGATCCGCTACAACCAGAAGGTCACCCACCTGCGCCGCGCCGATAACGGCTGGCGGGTCACCGTCAAGGACACCCGTAACGGCGGCGACCGCGAGATCCAGGCACGCTTCGTCTTCCTCGGCGCCGGCGGCGGCGCCCTGCCGCTCCTGCAACTTTCCGGCATCCCGGAAGGCAAGGGCTTCGGTGGTTTCCCGGTGAGCGGCCAGTGGCTGCGCTGCGACAACCCGGAAATCGTCAAGCAGCACCAGGCCAAGGTCTACAGCCAGGCCGAGGTCGGCTCGCCGCCGATGTCCGTGCCGCACCTGGACACCCGTGTGGTGGACGGCAAGAAATCCCTGCTGTTCGGCCCCTATGCCGGTTTCTCCACCAAGTTCCTGCGCCATGGCTCGTTCCTCGACCTGCCGCTGTCGGTACGCCCGGGCAACATCCTGCCGATGCTCTCGGTGGCCCGCGACAACATGGACCTGACCCGCTACCTGATCGGCCAGGTCATGCAATCGCCGGAACAGCGCCTGGAAGCCCTGCGCAAGTTCTACCCCGAAGCCAGAGCCGAGGACTGGCGCCTGGAAGTCGCCGGCCAGCGCGTGCAGATCATCAAGAAGGATCCGAAGAAAGGCGGCATCCTGCAGTTCGGCACCGAGCTGGTGGCCGCCCACGACGGCTCCATCGCCGCCCTGCTGGGCGCCTCGCCGGGCGCCTCGGTGACCGTCTCGATCATGCTCGGCCTGATCGAGCGCTGCTTCCCGGAGCAGGCCCGCTCGCCGGAGTGGAGCGCCAAGCTGAAGGAAATCTTCCCGGCTCGCGAGAAAGAGCTGGAAAGCGACGCCGAGCTGTACCGCAGCGTCAGCAGCCGCTGCAGCGAGGTGCTGGAACTGACCGCGAAGAACGACGTGCAGGCCCCGGTCAACGCCGAGTGAGCCGCGCTACGGAACAAGCCGCCTTCGGGCGGCTTTTTCATTTGTGGAGTCAGGCGCCGGCCTCGCAATTGATCATCCAGGACACCCCGAAACGGTCCACCAGGGTACCGAAACAGGGCGACCAGAAGGTCTTGCCCAACTCCAGCTCGACCCGCCCGCCGTCCTCCAGCAAGGCGTCATAGCAGCGCCGCGCCTGCTGCGGGTCGCGGGTATTCAGTGAAAGGGAAATCCCGGAGATCGGCTGCAACGCCGGCCCGTGCCCGTCCGAGGCCATGATCTGGCTGTCGCCGATCTGCAGGTTGGCGTGCATCACCTTGTCGCACCAGCCTTCGGGCACCACCACCGGACCGGGCGCCTCGTCGAAACGGAACAGGAAACTCACCCTGGCACCGATGGCGTGTTCATAGAAACGCAGGGCCTCTTCGCAACGGCCGTTGAAGCAGACGTAGGGCTGGACGTACATGGGAACCTCGGCAGGCTGTTTTTCCTGTGAGTGTAGAAAAGCAGCAGCCGACAGGCAGCCTCTCGCAGAGCGAATAACGCAGTCCTGGCCATTCGCCCTTCCCCGCCGCCCTGGCGATCCGCGACCGCGGCGGGGCCCGCGCGGCGTCTATCGACCCTTGCCACCACCAGCCGCCATTCGGATGCTGGCGTTCTCCGACGGGCGTGACTCGGCGGACCGCGCAACGAAAAAACCCGCCGAAGGGCGGGCTTTTCGCTGCATGGCCGGCTCAGGCGCCCTTGGCCGCCTGCAGCGCTTCGATGTAGGGCACGGCCTGGCGCTGGTCGGCGACCAGGGCGACGAAGTCGTTGCCCTTGGCGTCGCGCGCGTCGAGATCGTAGCCGGCCTCGCGGAAGAAGGTGAGGAAGCGCTCGAAGTCGTCGATGCGCAGACCGCGATAGGCCTTGATCAGCTTGTGCAGCGAGGGGGGGGTGTCGTCGGCCGGCTCGACGCCGAGGAACAGCTTGATCGACTCGTCACTGATCTCTTCGCCAATGATCTGTTTCTTGTCTTTGCGCATCGCTTTCTCTCAACGGCTCTGGGGCCGGGCTCGCCCGGCGCGGGATAAGGCCAGGCAGTTTACTCCCGGCGCGCGGCGAGGCTCAACGCGCGCGTACCGCGCCGGTGTGCAGGTCCGCCCAGACATGGCCGTTGGGATAGGCGAGGAACTGGCAATAGACCGTCTGGTTGCGCAGCAGGTCGAGCAACGCCGGGTACTGCGCCAACGGGTAGTTGAGCGTGAGGGTGCGGGTCCCGGCATCGTAGACCGGCTTCTTCAGGCTCTTGCCTTCGCTGTCGAACTGGATCAGCACCTGGGCCAGGGTCGCGCCCTTGCTCAGCGGTTTGCCCTTCAGGCGCAGCAGGGTCGGCGTGGTGATCGGGATCGGCTGCTGGTTGGACTGCCGCTGGTTGCCCAGCACCACGCTGTACTCGGTGATCTGGATCAGTTGCTGCTGCTCCGGCGCCTCCTGGCGCAACTGGCCGTCGTCGGGCGGCAGGAAGCGCGCGTGCATCGGGGGATTCTCGGCGGCCAGGCCGGCCAGACTGACGAACAGGAGCAGGGAGCCGCACAGGCTACGGGCGAACATCGGGACCTCCGGACAGGGCGAGCCGGCACTCTAGCATGGCTGCCGACCCGCCGCCGAAGCGAAGCGCTCAGGCGAACTGGGCGCGCATCCAGTCCCGGTAGGCCGGCGCATCGGCGCTGCCTTCGGCAGGCGCCCAACTGGCGAACTCGCCTTCGCCGAGCGGGCGGTAAGGCCCGGCCTTGCATTCGAACAGGATGCTGTCCGGCTCCAGCACCACCAGGGCATGGAACACCCCGGGCGGCAGGTCGACACCGGGGCAGTCCCCAGCGGCGCTCAACTCGCGCTTGTCGAGGAGTTCCCCGTCCTCGGCGAAGACCAGCAGGCCGAGACGGCCCTTGAGCACGATCAGCGCCTCGGCCTTGCCCGCATCCAGGTGCCGGTGCGGCGGGATGTAGGTATTCGGCTGGAGGCCCACCGCCATGCGGTGGCAGGGCTCCTCCATGCGGTGGAAGTTGTGATGCTGGCGACCACGCGGCGCGTTACCCGCCCCGCTCGCCAGTTCGGCGAACAATTGCTGGTCGAGGTAGCGCGGTCCGGCCATCTCAGAGCCCCTTGACCGCGAAGATGCCCGCGGCGTTGCGCCAGTAGCCCTTGTAGTCCATGCCGTAGCCGAACACGTAGCGGTCGGCACAGTAGAGGCCGGTGAAGCTGGCCTTGAGGTCAGGCCGGGCCTTGCGCTCGTGTTCCTTGTCCACCAGTACGGCGGTGTGCACCGCGCGTGCGCCGGCATGCTTGCAGAAGTCGATGATCGCCGAGAGGGTGTGCCCTTCGTCGAGGATGTCGTCGATGATCAGCACATCACGGTCGATGAAGGAGATTTCCGGCTTGGCCTTCCAGAACAGTTCGCCGCCGGAGGTCTCGTTGCGGTAACGGGTCGCATGCAGGTAGGACAGTTCGAGGGGGAAGTCGAGCAGCGGGAGCAGCTTGCCGGAGAAGATCAGGCCGCCGTTCATCACGCAGAAGACCACCGGGTTGGTCTCGCCGAGATCGCGGTTGATCGCCTCGGCGACGCGACCGATGGCTGCCTCGACCTCGTCGTTGTTGAACAGGCAGTCGGCTTCCGCCCTGACTTGGCGGATGTGCGCGAGATCGACGGACATGGTGCTTCTCCCTGGCTGGGCTGAGAAAAAGTCGGCAAAGGTACTCATCCGGTCGCCATCGGGCAACCCCCGGCGGTCGAGTGCGAATCAGAATAATGGTCCAGACTGTGCGGAATGCATTACGCTAGCGCAATTTTTTTGCCCGCCCCCCGTTGGAGACAGTCGCCCATGCCCGTACATGAGATCCGCCACCCCCTCATCCGCCACAAACTGGGCCTGATGCGCCGTGCCGATATCAGCACCAAGAACTTCCGCGAACTGGCCCAGGAAGTCGGCGCCCTGCTGACCTACGAAGCGACCAAGGACCTGCCCCTGGAACAGTACGAAATCCCCGGATGGGCCGGCCCGGTGACGGTGGAGAAGATCTCCGGGAAGAAGATCACCGTGGTGCCGATCCTGCGCGCCGGCATCGGCATGCTCGACGGCGTGCTCAGCCTGATTCCCGGCGCCAAGGTCAGCGCGGTCGGCGTCGCCCGCAACGAAGAGACCCTGGAAGCACGCACCTACCTGGAAAAACTGGCGCCGGACATCGCCGAGCGACGCTCGCTGATCATCGACCCGATGCTCGCCACCGGTGGCTCGATGGTCGCCACCATCGACCTGCTGAAGAAGGCCGGCAGCAAGGAAATCCGCGCCATGGTGCTGGTCGCCGCCCCCGAGGGCATCGAGGCGGTACGCAAGGCCCACCCGGACGTGATCATCTATACCGCCTCGATCGACGAGAAGCTCGACGAGAACGGCTACATCATTCCGGGCCTGGGCGACGCCGGCGACAAGATCTTCGGTACCAAGCAGAAGGAAGCCTGAACATGGGCGATGCCTTCCAGGAGCCGCTCTGGCGCCAGGTGCTGTCAGGCGCGCAGATGCTGTTCGTCGCCTTCGGCGCGCTGGTGCTGATGCCGCTGATCACCGGTCTGGATCCCAACGTCGCGCTGTTCACCGCCGGCCTCGGGACCCTGCTGTTCCAATTGGTGACCGGGCGCCAGGTACCGGTGTTCCTCGCCTCCAGCTTCGCCTTCATCACCCCGATCATCCTCGCCAAGGGCCAGTTCGGCCTGGCCGCGACCATGGGCGGGGTAGTCGCCGCCGGCTTCGTCTACACCTTCATGGGCCTGGCGGTGAAGATCAAGGGCACCGGCTTCATCGATAAACTGCTGCCGCCGGTGGTGATCGGCCCGGTGATCATCTCGATCGGCCTGGCGATGGCGCCGATCGCGGCGAACATGGCGATGGGCAAGGCCGGCGACGGCAGCGAGTTGCTGCCGTACCGCACCGCGATGATGATCTCGATGCCGGCGCTGCTCACCACCCTGGTGGTGGCGGTATTCGGCAAGGGTATATTCCGCCTGGTGCCGATCATCGCCGGCGTGCTGGTCGGCTTCGCCCTGTCGTTCGTCTTCGGCGTGGTCGACACCGCCGCGATCGTCGCCGCACCCTGGCTGGAACTGCCGAAATTCACCGCGCCGGAATTCAACTGGCAGGCGATCCTGTTCATCGTCCCGGTGGCCCTGGCCCCGGCCATCGAGCATATCGGCGGGGTCATCGCGGTGGGCGGCGTCACCGGCCAGGACTACCTGAAGAAGCCCGGCCTGCACCGCACTCTCCTCGGCGACGGCCTGGCCACCTCGGCTGCCGGCCTGTTCGGCGGACCGCCCAACACCACCTACGCGGAAGTCACCGGCGCAGTGATGCTGACCAAGAACTACAACCCGAAGATCATGACCTGGGCGGCGGTGATCGCCATCACCCTGGCCTTCGTCGGCAAGTTCGGCGCGATCCTGCAAAGCATCCCGGTACCGGTGATGGGCGGCATCCTCTGCCTGCTGTTCGGCACCATCGCCTCGGTCGGCATGAACACCCTGATCCGGCACAAGGTCGATCTCTCGGAAGCGCGCAACCTGGTGATCGTCTCGGTGACCCTGGTGTTCGGCATCGGCGGCGTGCTGATCGGCAGCGGTACCGGCCCCGACGACATCGGCCTGAAGGGCATCGCCCTGTGCGCCATCGTCGCCATCGTCCTCAACCTGTTGCTGCCGGGCAACGACGGCTGGCAGAACAAGGCGCTCGACGAACAACACAAGGATTCACACTGAAAACAACGGACGGAACACTTCGCTGTTCCGTCCATTTTCCACCCGCCACGTTATTTTCAAAAGCATGTAGCCAATCGCTTACTACTTTGTAATTAAACTTCCCTGTATTTTCCAAATAATCACGTCATCTAACTGGCAGAGGCTTATTCGCGCTGCTATATAGCCAGTCAAGCATGACTGGCGAGCCGCTCTGCGCCGCACCCGGCGCGTCGCCAGCCATGAACTTCGAGTTTGGCGGATATATAAGGCCGATCATTTAAAGTCGTGGGAACTTTATTTATCCGCCAACATCGTCCTGCGCCACCGACATTCGTTATCGACAGGAAGTTAGAGATGAATAAACGCATTCCGGCAGTCTTGTTGTTCTGTGCCTGCGCCAGCCTGCTGGGCACCGCCCAGGCCGCCGGTACGCTGATCGGCCAGGTCGGCGTGCAGATGGTCATCGGTGCCGGCTGCACCATCATCAACGGCAGCGTCAGCGGCGGTATCAACCAGTGGGGAACCCTGGACTTCGGCAGCCATTCCGACCTCACCAACGTGGTCGACGCGCAGACCGTCGGCACCAGCGGCAATATCCAGATCCAGTGCAGCACCGGCCTGACCCCGAGCCTGACGGTGAACGCAGGCCTGCACGCCAGCGGCGGCCAGCGCTACATGCAGAACACCACCACCACCAGCAGCACCATCGCCTACAACATCTATTCGGACGCCGCGCGCAGCGCGCTGATCCAGGCCAACACACCGGTGGACATCTCCTCGGTCTCCACCGGCACCGCGGTCAACATCCCCCTCTATGGCCGCGTGGTGCCCACCGGACAAAGCACACCCACGCCGACGGCGGGGACCTACACCGACACCCTGCTGGTCACCATCGCCTGGTAAGACGCGCCGCCAGGCGCGGCGCCAGGCAGCATGGTCCTGGGGGGACCGATGAGCCTGAACCGCTACTTCACCGGAGGACTGCTCTGCCTGCTCGGCTGCAACCCGGCAAACGCGCAGACCGCCACCATCGTCCTGAGCGCCACGCTGCTCCCGGCCTGCGAGGCAGGTAGCGTCGGCAGCGGTGGCGCGATCACCTTCGGCACCCTCGACTTCGGCCAGTACGCCTCCCTGAACAACGCCATCAGCGCCACCAGCCAGCAAGGCGCAGGCTCCATCCGGGTCAAGTGCGTCAGCGGCCAGACCTATGCGATCACGCTCGACGGCGGGCTCTACGGCAGCGTCGCCACGCGGCGCATGGCGAACATCGCCAACACCGCCCTCACCCTGACCTACAACCTGTACAGCGACCGCCCCGGCGGCATCGTCTGGGACAACACCACCGGCGTTGCCGCCACCGGCAACGGCAACGACCAGTGGTATCCCATCTACGGCCTGGTGCCGGCACAGACCACGCCGGTCGCCGGGACCTACCGCGACACCGTCAACGTGACCATCAGTTGGTGATGCCGATGTCCCGCCGGCGTCTATTCCTGCCGCTTCTCCTGCTCCCGCTGCCGAGCCTGGTCGCGCATGCCGATCCATCGCCGATCAGCCGCGCCTTCCAGGTCCAGGCGGTGGTCGCCAACGGCTGCGCCTTCGGCACCGCCATCAGCAACAACGCCTATGACCTCGGCACCCTGAGCTTCGGCACCCTCGGCAACCTGGCCAGTCCGGTTAACGTCGCCAGCAGCTCCGGGGCCGGCTCCATCGTCCTGACCTGCACTCCGGGAATGACCGTCTCCGTCGCCCTCGACTACGGGGTCAATGGCGGCAGCAGCAGCCAGCGCTACCTGAAGCGGGTGAGCGGTAACGAGACCCTCGCCTACCAGCTCTACCAGGATGCCGCCTACTCCCAGGTCTGGGGCAACGGGGCACTCGCGCGGACCATCGCCAACTTTCCCGCCAGCACCCAGACCTACACGGTATACGCGCGCCTGTTCGCGGTCGGCAGCCTGCCGTCCGCCGGCAACTACCGCGATACCGTCACCGTCACCCTTTCGTTCTGAGCCGTCATGGAGGATCACATGCCCAGTCCACACCTACCTCTCCGCCCCGGCCGCTGGCTTGCGGCGCTGCTGGCGCTGTTCCTGGGCGGCCCGGCACAAGCCGCCAGTGCGGTGCTGATCTGGCCGATCAACCCGGCCATCGAAGCCGACCAACCGGCCACCGCGCTGTGGCTGGAGAATCGCGGCAAGCAACCGGTGACCCTGCAGGTGCGCGTGCTCGGCTGGTCCCAGGCGGATTTCCAGGACGTCTATCGCAACCAGCAGGCAGTGATTCCCAGCCCGCCCTTCGTCAAGGTCGAGCCGGGCCGCCGGCAGCTGGTCCGGCTGATCCGCCAGGGCGGCCAGCCCAGCACGCCGGAGGACGCCTATCGGGTGCTGATCGACGAAGTGCCCGACGGCAGCGCGGGGCAGACGCAACGAAGCCCCGGTCTCGCCCTGCAGTTCCAGATGCGCTATTCGGTGCCGCTGTTCGTCAGCGCCGACGGCGTCTGGACCCAGCCGCGCAGCGATGTCGAGCGCGACCCGGCCGACGCGACCCGGCCGAAGCTGGCCTGGCGGCTGGTCGAGGAACAGGGCAAGCGTTACCTGCAGGTGCGCAACGAGGGTAGCGTGCACGCCCGCCTGAGCCATGTCCGCTGGGAGGGCAACGGCCGCAGCCTGGCGCTGCTGGACGGCCTGCTCGGCTACGTGCTGCCCGGCCAGCAGATGCGCTGGCCGCTGCCGCCGGGGCTGCTGCCGGACGCCGGCATGACCCTGAAACTGCAACTGGCGGACAACGACGCGCCGATCAGCGTTCCCGGCTACTGAGGCGGACGTCGGTCCCGTGCCTCGCCCGTGTCAGCGGCGCTCTCGCCACCACCGCTCGCTACTGATCGGCCTGGCGCTGCTCTCCCCTGTCCATGCGGCGGACTACCTGGCCGGACTGCCGCCGCCGCAACCCGCTCCGTCCGGCGGCAGCAACGTCCTCTACTACCTGGAACTGGTGATCAACGGCCGCGACAGCGGTCAGGTGGTGCCGGTCAACGCCGCCGATAGCCATTACCTGCTCGACGCCGCGGCCCTGCGCGAAGCCGGCGTGCGCCTGCCTGGCAACCCCGCCGGACAGGTCGCGGTGGACGCCCTGCCCGAGGTCCGGGCGGACTATGACAGCGCCAGCCAGCAACTGCACCTACAAGTGCCGCCGGACTGGCTGCCGGAGCAGCGCTTCGACGATCCCGGACTGGTCGCCCGCGCCCCGGCGCGCAGCAGCCTCGGCGCGCTGTTCAACTACGACCTGTACTACTCGGACCCCGCCGACGGCGCCACGCCCTGGCTTTCCGCGCTGCTCGAGCAACGCCTGTTCGACGGCTTCGGGGTGATCTCCAACACCGGCGTCTACACCCGCTATTTCGGCGACGCCGACAACCTCGACAGCCGCTACCTGCGCTACGACACCTACTGGCTGTACAACGACGAACGCAACATGCACAGCTACCAACTGGGCGACTACGTCAACGGCGCGCTGAACTGGACCACCCCGGTACGCATGGGCGGCTTTCGCTTCGCCCGCAACTTCGGCGTACGTCCGGACCTGGTCACCTATCCGCTGCTGCGCTTCGACGGCCAGGCCGCCGTACCCAGCACCGTCGACCTGTTCATCAACGGCTACAAGGCCAGCAGCGCCGACCTGCAACCCGGTCCCTTCGCCATCAGCAACGTGCCGTACATCAACGGAGCCGGCGAAGCCACGGTGGTGACCACCGACGCCCAGGGTCGACAAGTGGTGACCAGCCTGCCGTTCTACGTATCCAACACCCTGCTGGCGCGCGGCCTGAGCGATTTCGACCTGTCCGTCGGGCGCCTGCGCGACGACTACGGCCTGCGCAACTTCTCCTATGCCGACAACGCCGCCAGCGGCATCTACCGCTACGGCGTCAGCGACCGCCTGACCCTCTCCACCCACGCCGAGGCCGCCAGCGACCTGCGCCTGCTCGGCATCGGCGGCGACATCGCCGTGGCCACCTTCGGCACCCTCAGCCTGGCGGCCAGCGGCAGCGACGGCCAGGGCGACAGCGGCCAGCAATACCTGCTCGGCTACTCCTACTATTCGCGACGGCTCGGCCTCAGCCTGCAACACATCGAGCGCAGCGCCGGCTATGGCGACCTCGGCACCCTGGACGGCGAGTACCAGTTGAGCCGGCGCACCGACCAGGCTACCGCCAGCCTGACCTTCGACGAGCAGGGCACCATCGGTACCGGCTACTTCGACATCCGCGCCCGCGACGGCAGCCGCACGCGCCTGGCCAACCTCTCCTACAGCCGCCCGATCGGCAGCCGCAGCAGCTTCTACCTGGCGCTGAACAAGGATCTCGACGGCGACGGCTACAGCGCGCTGATGCAACTGGTGATTCCCTTCGACATCAACGGCCTGCTGAACATCGGCGTCACCCGCGACAGCGACCGACGCTACAGCGAGCGGGTGATCTGGAGCCGCTCCACGCCGAGCCAGGGCGGCCTCGGCTGGAACCTCGGCTATGGCGGCGGCGCCAGCCGCTACCAGCAGGCCGACCTGACCTGGCGCATGCAGAACGTGCAACTGCAGGGCGGCCTTTATGGCGAGACCGGCAACTACACGCGCTGGGCCGATCTCAGCGGCTCGCTGGTATGGATGGACAACGCCGTGTTCGCCAGCAACCGGATCAACGACGCCTTCGTCCTGGTCAGCACCAAGGGTTATCCACAGGTGCCGATCCGCTACGAGAACCAACTGATGGGCAGCACCGACGACAACGGCCACCTGCTGGTGCCCTGGGTCGCGGCCTACTACCCGGCGAAGTTCCAGATCGAGCCGCTGGACCTTCCGGCCAACGTCAGCGCGCCCGAAGTCGAGCAGCGCGTGGCGGTACGCCAGGGCAGCGGCCTGCTGCTGGACTTCCCGATCCGTGCCGTAGTCGCCGCCAGCATCAGCCTGGTGGACGAGCGCGGCGAACCGCTGCCGCTGGGCAGCCAGGCCGAAGAAACCGGCAGCGGCCAGCGCGCCAGCGTCGGCTGGGACGGCCAGGTCTATTTCGAAGGATTGCAAAGCGACAACCAGCTACGCGTGGTCCGCCCCGACGGCCGGGCCTGCCAGGCACGCTTCCGCCTGGACACGCGCAAACCCACCGTCAGCCAGGTCGGCCCGCTGACCTGCTCGGCCCCGATCGGAGATACGCCATGAGCCGCCACTCCACGTCCGCCTGCCTGCTCGGCTTCGCTACGCTCTGCGCCAGCCCGTTGCTGCTCGCCGCCTGCACCACCAGCTCCGGCACCGGCAATTTCGGCAGCCTGAGCTCGTTCACCGTGGCCAGCACCGCCCAGACCATCACCGGCACCACCGGCTTCAAGTGCACCGGCAGCCTGTTGTCGATCCTCAGCACCAACACCATCGACGCGACCATCGCCAGCACCGCCAATCCGCTGGGCACCACGCCGCGGCTGTACAACGCCGCCAGCGGCACCTACCTGCCCTACAGCATCTGCAAGGACAACGGCTGCGGCACCGTCTACAACGTCGGCTCGACGGTACGCTGGAGCAGCACCACCTTCCTCGGCATCCTCGGCCTGTTCAACGCCACCGACGGCAGCCTGCCGCTGTACCTGCGCACCGCCACCGGGGTGACCCTGCCGGCCGGCACCTATACCGATACCATCGGCCTGAACTGGGCCTGGCACCTGTGCGCGGCGGGCATCGGCCCAGTCTGCGTATACGACGACGGCACCGCCAGCAGCAGCGTCAACGTTACCCTGACGGTGCTCAAGGACTGCTTCATCGACAGCGCTCCGGACCTCAGCTTCGGCAGCGCCGCGCTGGTCTCGGCCTTCACCGCGGTGAACCAGAACATTGGCGTGCGCTGCACCCTGAACGCCACCTATACCATCGGCTTCGACAACGGCAACAACTTCAGCGGCGGCTGGCGGCGAATGCTCAGCGGCGCCAACGCGATCCAGTACAACCTCTACAAACCGGGAGACTCGACGGTCTGGACCACCAGCAACACCCAGGCAGGCACCGGTAGCGGCGCCGCGCAGAACGTGCCGTACCGGGCCATCGTCAACCCGGCCCAGGGCAACGTCCCCGCCGGTACCTACAGCGATACCGTGCGGGTGATCCTCACCTACTGAGTCAGGCCGGCTGCCGGGACGCCTTCCAATCCTCGCCGCCCTCGCCTTCCCGTCGCAGGCTCCAGTCCTTCAGGTGCTCCAGGCTGGCGCGATAGGGCTTGAGGCCGATCCCCAGCAGGACCACCGCACCGAGCACCGCGGCCAGGGTCACCAGCAGCAGCGAGTAGCGCAGCGCCATGTCGTCGGCGAAGACGAAATCGGTGACCAGCGCCACCGCCGTCGGGCCCACGCCGAGACCGAACAGGGTGACCACGAACAGGTAGATCGCCGAGGCCTGGCCGCGCATCGAGTTGGGCATGATCTCCTGGATCGCCGCCGGGGCCACGCCGAACGGCATGCTCAGGAAGAACACCGTCGGCGCCATCAGCGCCGCCGCCCAATTGGCGTTGTCCAGCAGCGGATAGACCAGAGTGAAGGGAATCACCGCCCAGGCGGCGAGCAGCCCGACGCGCATGTTCGCGTCGCTACGCCCGCGCTTCGCCCAGTAGTCGGCCAGGCGCCCGCCGAAGACGATGCCGAGACAGCCGAACACCGCGACGATGCTGCCGTAGACCACCCCGACATGACCGGCGTCCCAGCCGTGGGTGCGGACGAAGAAGGTCGGCACCCAGGCGCCGCTGCCGTAGCCGGCGAAGGACAGGCAGGCGAAACCGAAGTTGTGGCAGAGCACGGTCTTGCGGTTGGCCCGCAGGTAGGCGCCGACCTCGCCCAGCGGCACCGCCACGCCTGCGCCGACTCCGCGCCGGGCCGGCTCGCGGATAGCCAGCAGCAACAGGCAGAAGAGCACGCCGGCGGCGCCGAGGATGAGGAAGATCAGTTGCCACGGGCGCACCTCGCCGAACAGCGGCAGATGCACGTCGCCCTGGGCCGAGGCGAACTTGATCACCAGCCCGCCGAGCAGGAAGGCCAGCCCCGAGCCCAGGTAGATGCCCATCGAGTAGACGCTGATCGCCGTCGCCCGACGCTCGCGCGGGAAGCTGTCGGCGATCAGCGAATAGGCCGCTGGCGACAGCGCCGCCTCGCCGACCCCGACGCCGACCCGGAAGGTGAGGAATTGCCAATAGCTGCGCGCCAGACCGCAGGCCGCGGTCATCGCGCTCCACACCAGCACGCCGAACAGGATCAGGCCGCGCCGGCTGCGGTTGTCGGCCATGCGTCCGAGCGGGATACCGCAAAGGGTGTAGAACAGGGCGAAGGACAAGCCCATCAGCAGGCTCATTTCCGTATCGCTGATGGCCAGGTCGCGGCGGATCGGGCCGACCAGCAGGTTGAGGATCTGCCGGTCGATGAAGGACAGCACATAGGCGACCATGAGGATCGCCACCGTGGTCCAGGCCGCAAGGTTGGAGGGATAGCCGTTATTGTTGTTATGCATGCCGAACTCCTGGACGCCGCCGAAGCGGCGGATGCGAAGGGAGGGTCGACAGGCAGGATAAGCCGGCAACATCCGGGCTTATACCCAGGGCAAGGGACTATAGAACTGCTGAATGCGGGAAGCGGGTTCCGGCGAATGANCCGCCGCATGCGCTCAGAGCCTGTCCAGCATCTCGCGAGCTGGGCGGGGAAGCGGAGCTGACGAGCGGCAAATGAGCACTTCAAAGCCGTCATACCGCGCCGCGCAGCGGATCATGAACAGGCTCTCAGAGCGGCCTGGCCAAGCGCCCGCTCATCTCGGCCAGGGCGCCGACCCAGGCGGGGTGGTCGTTGAGGCAGGGAATCAGCACCAGGTCCTCGCCGCCGGCACTGATGAACTGCTCGCGGCCGCGCATGCCGATTTCCTCCAGGGTCTCGATGCAGTCGGCAACGAACGCCGGACACATCACCAGCAGGCGCTTCACCCCGCGCTGCACCAGTTCGTCGAGCTTGGCGTCGGTATAGGGCTCGATCCACTTGGCGCGCCCCAGGCGCGACTGGAACGACACCGACCAGCGCCCCTGCTCCAGGCCGGCGCGCTCGGCGAAGGCCTCGGCGGTGCGCAGGCACTGGCTGCGGTAGCAGAGGGCGAGGGCTTCGGGGCTGACGTTGCGGCTGTTCTCGGCCAGCAGGTCGTGGGCAGGATCCTTCACCAGCTTGCGGATGTGCCGCTCGGGCAAGCCATGGAAGCTCAGCAACAGATGGTCGTGGGGCTGCTGCAGGTACGGACGCACGCTTTCCACCAGGGCATCGAGGTAGACCGGCTGGTCGTAGAACGGCGGCAGCGTGCTGACCTCCAGGCCCAGGCGATGGGCGGCGATCACCCGGCGCACCTCCTGTTCGGCGGTGGTCGTGGTGCTGTCGGCGAACTGCGGATACAGCGGCGCCAGGGTCACCCGCCGGATACCGCGGCGCGCCAGGTCGAGCAGGACCTTCTCGATGGCCGGCTGGCCGTAGCGCATCGCCAGTTCCACCGGTCCATGCGGCCAGTGCGGCTTCATCGCTTCCTGCAGGCGACGACTGAGGACGATCAGTGGCGACCCTTCGTCCCACCAGATCGAGCTGTAGGCGTGCGCCGATTCGGCCGGACGCTTGATCAGGATCAGCGACACCAGCAGGCGCCGCAGCGGCCAGGGCAGGTCGACCACGTAGGGATCCATGAGGAACTGGTCGAGATAGCGGCGGACATCCTCCACCCGGGTCGAATCCGGGGAGCCCAGGTTGAGCAACAGCAGGGCATTCTCGGTCATGCCTGATCCTTTCGTCGGGCGTCCAGGACATCGGCCAGCGCCACGTCCAGGTCGGTGAATTGAAAACGGTAGCCGGCGTCCTGCAAGCGTTGCGGCAAGGCTCGCTGGCCGCCGAGCAGCAATCCGGACATTTCTCCCAGCCCGAGGCGCAGGACGAACCCGGGGGTCAGTATCCGCGCCGGCTTGTGCAGCGCCCGGCCCAGGGCCTTGGCGAAATCGCGGTTGCGCACCGGGTTGGGAGCGCACGCATTATAGGGACCGCTGGCATCGGGCCGCCGCAAAAGAAAATCGATCAGCTCGATTTGATCCTCGATATGAATCCACGGCATCCATTGCCGGCCGTCACCCAGCGGTCCGCCCAGGCCGAGCCGGTAGAGCGGCAACAGGCGCCCGAGGAAGCCGCCCTCGGGGGCCAGCACCAGGCCGGTGCGCAACAGCACGACACGGGTGCCGAGCTTCTCCGCCTCGCGGGCGATCTGCTCCCAGGCTAGGCATAGCTCGCTGGCGAAATCCTCGCCGGCCGCCGCCCCCTCCTCGGTCACCGGGCGCTCGCCGCTGTCGCCATACCAACCCACCGCAGAACCCGATAACAGAAGGTCCGGGCGCTGCTCGCGAGCGTCCAGCCATTCCACCAGGCGCTCGGTAAGGCGTACCCGGCTTTCCCACAGCAGCGCCTTGCGCTTGTGACTCCAGGGTTTGTCCGCGATCGGCTCGCCGGCCAGGTTGACCACCGCGTCGAGCGGCTGGTCGCCGTACTCGTCGAAACGATCGATGCCGCGCACGCCGACGCCGCACAGCGATTTCACCTGCTGCGGCCGCCGGCTGAACACGGTCAGCCGGTGCCCGGCCTGTCGCCAGCGGGCGCACAGGCGGCGCCCCATCAGGCCGGTACCGCCGGTCAAGAGAATGTGCATGGCTGTCTCCTCGTTTTGCCTGCGTGCCCTTTCAGTCTGGACCCTGGACATCGATCTGCCCGATGACCGTGCATCCTTCCCCCATTCCGGCGTTATCCTGTGGATGGAAGATCCGTCGGCTCCGGCCGGGGAACCCTGGCGTCGTTTTCGACTCAGCCAAGGAACAGGGCTTGCATCGCACTGGTGCCTTAGTGAACGGCGCCAGCCGTCTATTCTTCAGATAACTCGGTTGATACTTCCGAACGGAACGTCTGAAGGTTCGACAGGCCAGGAAGCGAGCCGTGCGCCGCAAGCGCGCCATCGGCGCGATGCAAGGTGCGCCTCGAAGCACGCGCAATACTGTACATTAAATCAAGCTTGTACAAGAAACCTGATTCGCCTGTCCAGACGCTACACAACCAGAGAGGCATGTCATGAGCGTCCCCATCGCCATCATCGGTACTGGCATCGCCGGGCTTTCCGCCGCCCACGCATTGAGATCCGCCGGCCAGACCGTACAACTGTTCGACAAGGGCCACGGCAGCGGCGGCCGCATGGCCAGCAAGCGCAGCGAGGCCGGCACGCTGGACCTCGGCGCGCAATACTTCACCGCCCGCGACCGGCGCTTCCTCGACGCCTTGCAACACTGGCGCGAGGAAGGCTGGGTGGACGAGTGGAAACCCGCTCTCTACCAATACCGCGACGGCCAGCTGAGCCCCTCCCCGGACGAGCAGCCACGCTGGGTCGGCATCCCGCGGATGAGTGCGATCACCCGCGCCCTGCTCACCGATCTGCAAGTGGTCTTCTCCTGCCGCATCACCGAGGTCTTCCGCGGCAAGCAGCACTGGCACCTGCAGGACGCCGAGGGACAGAACCACGGTCCGTTCAACCAGGTCCTGATCGCCATCCCCGCTCCCCAGGCCACGCCGCTGCTGGCCAGCGTGCCGAAACTGGCGGCCACCGCCGCGAGCGTGGTCATGGAGCCGACCTGGGCGGTGGCGCTGGGCTTCCGCGAGGTACTCGACACCCCGGTGCAGGGCTGCTTCGTGCACGACAGTCCGATCGCCTGGCTGGCCTGCAATCGCAGCAAGCCGGGGCGCGACACCACCCTCGACACCTGGGTGCTGCACGCCACCAGCCAGTGGAGCCGGCAGCACATCGACATGGCCAAGGAGGACGTGGTCGAGCACCTGCGCTGCGCCTTCGCCGAGGTGATCGGCTGCGCCGTACCGGAAGCCGCCTTCAGCATCGCCCACCGCTGGCTCTATGCACGCCCGGCGGAGGCCCACCAGTGGGGCGCCCTCGGCGATCCCGACCTGGGCATCTACGCCTGCGGCGACTGGTGCTCCAGCGGCCGCGTCGAAGGCGCCTGGCTCAGCGGCCAGGAAGCCGCGCGGCGCCTGCTGGAACATCTCTGAGGGGATCGGGCCGTCGCCTGGCGGCCCGATGTGACAAGAAAATATCTATACAAATACATTGACCTGTACAAGATAAGTTCTAGGATGTGTCGTATGACCGCCTGGCTGTCGAGCTGCGCGCGAACCTCCTTTCCCCTCGGGAGACGACACCGATGCACGAATCTCACCCTTCCCTGACGCCCCGACTCGGCATCAGCGCCTGCCTGCTCGGCGAACCGGTGCGCTTCAACGGCGGCCACAAGCGATCCGCGCTTTGCGAGGAACTGGCGCGACACGTCGAGTTCGTCTCCTTCTGCCCGGAACAGGCCATCGGCCTGGGCACGCCGCGCCCGGCGATTCGCCTGGAAGGCACTCCGGAAGCCGCCGAGGCGCGGAGCCGCGACGGCCTGGCGGTCGGCGGAGCGCTCGCCGAATATGCGCGGCGGGTGGCGCAACGGGCGGATACGCTGGACGGTTTCATCTTCATGCAACGCTCGCCGTCCTGCGGGCTGCAACGGGTCAAGGTCTATCCAGAAGGCGGCGGCGCGCCGCGCGCCGAAGGCCGTGGACGCTTCGCCGCAGCCCTTTGCGAAGCCTTGCCGGAGCTACCGGTGGAAGAAGAAGGCCGGCTGCACGATCCGGTCCTGCGGGAGAACTTCCTCACCCGCGTGTATGCCCATGCCCACTGGCAGGCCCTGCGCCAGCGCGGCCTCAGCCATTCGGCCATCGTCGCCTTCCATAGCCGCTACAAGTACCAGTTGCTGGCCCATTCGCCGGAGCACTACCGCAGCCTCGGCCGCCTGCTCGGCGAAGCCGGCCACTACCAGCCGGAAGCCCTCGGCACTCGCTACTTCGGCGAGCTGATGCAGGGCTTGCGCCGCTGCGCGACCCGCGGCAGCCATGGCAACGTGTTGCTGCACCTGAGCGGCTACCTGAAACGCGACCTCGCAACCGAAGACAGGCGTGAATTGCGCGAGCTGATCGAGCAATACCGGCATGGCAGCGTGCCGCTGGTGGTACCGCTGACCCTGCTAAAGCACCACTTCCGTCGCCACCCGCATGCATACATCGCCCAGCAGGCCTACCTGCAACCGCACCCGACCGAACTCGGCCTGCGCAACGCGCTCTAGGATTTTCCGATGAACTCGCCCCACCTCGAACGCGGCGGCCTGCCGATCCGCGAAGTCACTCGTCTGACCGGCGTCCATCCGGTCACCCTGCGCGCCTGGGAGCGCCGCTATGGCCTGGTGGTGCCGCAACGCACCGGCAAGGGGCACCGGCTCTACAGCGAAGAGCAGGTCGAGCGCATCCGCCGGATACTCGTCTGGCTCGAGCGTGGCGTCGCCATCAGCCAGGTGCGCGCGCTGCTGGAGCGTCCGGAGGAAACCCCGGCGGCGGATGTCGAATCCCCCTGGGAACGCCTGCACGAACAGCTGCTGGACGCCATCGCCGCGCTGGCCGAGCGACGCCTCGACGATCTGTTCAACCAGGCCGCGTCGCTCTATCCGGTAGCGACCCTCTGCGAAAAGCTTCTGCAACCCTTGCTGCAGCACCTCGAACGACGCTGGCAGGGACAGTTCGGCGCGCGCATGGAGCGGGCCTTCTTCTTCTCCTGGTTGCGCAGCAAGCTGGGCGCCCGCCTTTATCACCAGCAACGGCTGCAACAGGGCGCGCCGCTGCTGCTGGTCAACCAGTCCGAGCTGTCGCTGGAACCGAACCTCTGGCTGTGCAGTTGGTTGCTCGGCAGCGGCGAGGTGCCGCTGCAGGTCTTCGACTGGCCGCTGCCACCGGCCGAACTGGCCCTGGCCTGCGAACGCCTGGAAGCTCGCGGCGTGTTGCTGTACGCCAGTCATCGCCTCAATCCGGAGCACCTGCCGCGCCTGCTGGCAGGGGTGAGCTGCCCGGTGGTGCTGGTCGGACCGGCCGTGGAGATCCAGCGCGAAGCCTTCGAAACCCTGGCGCTAACTGGCCTGCTGCTGGCGAGCACGCCCCTGGAAGCCCGCCGCCTGCTCGGCGAACGAGGTCTGTTGAACCCATGAACGGACTTCCGATGAACCTGATCTGGTTTCGCTGCGACCTGCGAACCACCGATAACAGCGCGCTCCTCGCCGCCGCCGATGGGCGCCCTTGCGTGGCTCTCTACCTGCTCAGCCCGGCGCAGTGGCGGGAACACGACGATGCGCCCTGCAAGGTCGACTTCTGGCTGCGCAACCTGGGCGAGCTGCAACGCCAGCTCGCCGCGCTGAACATCCCGCTGCTGGTGCGCGACTGCGGCCACTGGCGGCAAGCCCCGGAAGTCATCGGCCGGCTCTGTCGGGAACTGGGAGTCGGCGCGGTACACGTCAACCAGGAATACGGGGTGAACGAGGAACGCCGCGACCAGGCCGTCGGCCAACGCCTGCGTGAACAGGGCGTGGCCTTCCACAGCCACCTCGACCAGCTGTTCTTCGCCCCCGGCTCGGTGCTGACCCGAACTGGCGGCTATTTCCAGGTGTTCAGCCAGTTCCGCAAGGTCTGCCACGAACGGCTGTACCAGGCCCTGCCGGGTGTCCGCCCGCGTCCGCAGCCCCAGCCACCGCACGCGCTGGCCAGCGACCCGCTACCGGATGCCGTGCCCGCCTTCCCGCGGCCGGCCGATAGCTTGCGCCGCCTCTGGCCGGCAGGCGAAGAGGTAGCGCAGGAACGCCTGCGCGACTTCGCCGACCAGCACCTGGCCGACTACCATGAACGGCGCGACTTCCCGGCGCTTCCCGGCACCAGCCAACTGTCGCCCTACCTGGCCGCCGGCGTACTCTCGCCCAGGCAATGCCTGGACGCCGCGCTGGTCGCCAACCGCGGCGAGTTCAGCGGCGGCCAGCAAGGCGCCGCGACCTGGATCAACGAGCTGCTCTGGCGCGAGTTCTACAAGCACATCCTGGTCGGCTACCCCCGGGTCTCCCGGCACCGCCCCTTCCGCGAGGAGACCGAAGCCCTGCGCTGGCGCCAGGCCCCGGCGGAACTCGAAGCCTGGCAACAGGGGCGCACCGGCATACCGATCATCGACGCGGCAATGCGCCAGTTGCTCGCCACCGGCTGGATGCACAATCGCCTGCGGATGGTGGTAGCGATGTTCCTCAGCAAGAACCTGCTGATCGACTGGCGCGAAGGCGAACGCTGGTTCATGCGCCACCTCATCGACGGTGACCTGGCGGCGAACAACGGCGGCTGGCAGTGGAGCGCATCCACCGGCACCGACGCGGTCCCCTACTTCCGCCTGTTCAATCCGCTCTCGCAGTCCGAACGCTTCGATCCACGCGGCGAGTTCATCCGCCACTGGCTGCCGGAACTGGCCGGCCTGGAGCGCAAGGCGATCCACGATCCGTCCAGCCTGGGGCTGTTCGCCGGGGTCGACTATCCACGGCCGATGGTCGACCTGAAGGCCAGCCGCGAACGGGCGCTGGCGGCTTTCCGCAACCTGCCGCCGCGCGATGGTCGCGCGTAGGGCGCGTCAGCGAGCTATCGCCTCCCGCCAAATGGCTCGCTCTTTCCATAGGGCGGTGCGGCGTGGCGGAAGAATCGCAGGCATGAAAAAGCCGGGATGAACCCGGCTTTTTTCGCCCGTGCCGACTAGATCGGGATCTTGTAGAACAGGCTGTAGGACTCGATACCGTCGTTCGGCTGTTTCAGGCCGGCGTTGGAATAGTGGATCGCCCGAACGCCGACCGACTGGCCGTTGGCGAACTTCAGGCCGGCGCCGATGCGGTCTTCGAAGTTCAGGGAGGAACCCAGGTTCTGGTCGCCGACACGGGTGCCGGAGAACGCCGCCACGCCGATACCGGCCTCGATGAATGGCTTGATCGAGTCGCCGGCGAACTCGTAGACGAATACCGGAGCGAACGACAGCGAATGCTTGCCGGCGCCTTCATCGCCACCTTCCCAATAGGTGTAGCCCGCATCCCAGTAGCCGGTCAGGCGCCCGGTGGAGGTCTGCCACCAGCTCTTGTCCCAATCCCAGCTCAGGCCCAGGCGATAGGTCATGCCCGACTGGCCGGTCGCACCGACGGCGGCCGAGACGTCCGCCGCCTGGGCGGACGCCACGTGGACGGAGGAAAGTGCGGCCAGAACGGCCAGCGGAAGTAGTTTCTTCATTGAAACGTCCTTTTCGAAAGTTGCATGAAAGCCCCCGCATTCAAGCTGCGCATTATAAGAGCGCACTTACTAAAGCAGATACTAGACCAAACGCTTTAGTTCAAAAAATCGCTGACACGTCTGCCAGGAACGACTAAACGACTAATTTTCCTACGCTTTCCGGGCTTCCCCAGAGGATCGGCAGGATCCTTTCCATCTCCTCCGGCAGCGCGCTGGTCCAGAAACGCGGCGTCGCGGCCTGGCCAGAGGCCAGTAGCGCCCGCGCCGACAATACGCGCTCCAGCTGCCGGGCGACAGCCGCTCCCGTATCGATCACCGCCATCTCCGCCGGGATCAGCTCGGCCAGCAGGGGTTTGACGAAGGGATAATGAGTACAGCCGAGGATCAGCGTATCGCAGCCCTGTTCGAGGATGGGCGCCAGCAGGCGTTCCAGCAGTGCCCGGGTTTGCGGCCCATAGAGATCGCCGGCTTCGATGCGCTCGACCAGCCCCGGGCAGGGCTGGGTGAAGACCTGTACGTCGCTGGCGAAGCGGTCGAGCAAGGCGGCGAAACGCGCGCTCTTCAGAGTTCCGGTGGTGGCCAGGACGCCGACCCGACCGTTGCGGGTGGCCGCCGCGGCCGGCTTCACCGCAGGCTCCATGGCCACCAGCGGCACCTGCGGATAACGTTCGCGCAATTCCGCCGCAGCCGCAGCCGTCGCGGTATTGCAGGCCAGTACCAGAGCCTTGGCGCCCTGCTCCAGAAGGAAATCACCGATCCGCTCGCAGCGTTCGCGGATGTACTCCGCGCTCTTCTCGCCGTAGGGCACATGGGCGTTGTCGGCGACGTAGAGCAACGATTCGGATGGCAGGCGCGCGCGAATCTCACGCAATACGCTGAGCCCGCCGACCCCGGAATCGAAAACGCCGACCGCGGCCGACTCAACCGCCATGGCGTTGCCCGCAGACGGCACAGGAAGGATCGCGACGCACCCGCAATTCGCGGAAGCGCGTGCCGAGGGCGTCCACCAGCAGCAGGCGGCCCACCAGCGGTTCGCCGAAACCGGCCAGCAGCTTGAGCGCCTCCAGCGCCTGCAGGCTACCGACCAGCCCCACCAGCGGACCGATCACGCCGGCCTCGCTGCAGGTCAGCTCGGCCTCGCTGCCGTGCCCGTAGAGGCAGTGGTAGCAGGGGCTTTCGTCGCGGCGGGTATCGAATACCGAAAGCTGGCCCTCGAGACGGATCGCCGCGCCGCTGACCAGGGGCTTGCCGGCGCGCACGCAGGCGACGTTGACCGCCTCGCGGGTGGCGAAGTTGTCGGTGCAGTCGAGCACCAGGTCGACCGCCGCCACGGCGGCATCGAGGGAGTCCTTGTCCAGCGCGGCGCTATGGCTGACCAGGCGGATCTGCGGATTCAGCGCGCCCAGCCGGCGCATCGCCGACTCCACCTTGCCGACACCGACGCTGGTGCCATCGTGGATGACCTGCCGTTGCAGGTTGGTCAGGTCGACCGTATCGAAATCCGCCAGGTGCAGCTCGCCGACCCCGGCCGCGGCCAGGTACAGCGCCACCGGCGAACCCAGGCCGCCAAGACCGACGATCAGTGCGCGGCTGCGCTTCAGGCGCAGCTGGCCCTCGACGTCGACCTGCGCCAGCAGGATCTGGCGACTGTAGCGCAGCAGTTCCTCGTCGCTCAGCATACCCATTGTCCGAGAGTGATCCGCTCGTTGCCGCCGAGGTCGCGCAACGTATGTACCCCGGCGAAGCCGCGGGCGCCGAGCAGTTCGCGCACAGCCGCCCCTTGATCATAGCCGTGCTCGAGCAGCAACCAGCCTTCGTCCAGCAAATGCTGCGGCGCCTGGGCGACGATCTGGCGGATATCGTCGAGGCCATCGCTACCCGCGACCAGCGCGCTCTTCGGCTCGAAGCGCACGTCGCCCTCGCTCAGGTGCGGATCGCTGGCAGGGATATACGGCGGATTGCCGACGATCATCCGGAAGCGTCGGCCATCGAGAGCGGAGAACCAGTGGCTGCGGCGCACCTCGACGTTCTCCAGGAGCAGCCGCTGGCGATTGCGCTCGGCCAGCGCCACGGCCTCTTCCACGCGGTCCACCGCAGTCACCGTCCACAGCGGCCGTTCGCTGGCCAGGGCCAGGGCGATGGCGCCGGTGCCGGTGCCCAGGTCGAGCACGGTAGCGGTGTCCGCCGCGAGGGTCGCCAGCGCGGTTTCCACCAGCAGTTCGGTGTCCGGGCGCGGGATCAGGGTGTGTGGCGCGACCTCCAGGTCCAGGCTCCAGAAGCCCTGGTGGCCAAGTATGTAGGCCACCGGCTCGCCGTTGCGCCGACGGGCGATCCAGTCGTCGAACAGCTCGTTGGCCTCGCGCGGCACGATGCGCTCCGGCCAGGTACGCAGGAAGCTGCGCGGCTTGCCCATCGCCGCCGCCAGCAGCAACTCGGTGTCGAGCCGGGCGCTGGGCGAATCGGGCAGTTGGGAATCCTTGAGAAGGGTACAAATAGTGGTCATGTCAGTCGCCCAGGGCCGCCAGTTGATCGGCCTGGTATTCCTGCAGCAGCGGCTCGATCACCTGTTCCACCGCGCCCTCCATCACCTCGCCCAGGGAGTACAGGGTGAGGTTGATGCGATGGTCGGTGACCCGCCCTTGCGGGAAGTTGTAGGTACGGATGCGCTCCGAGCGGTCGCCCGAGCCCACCAGCAGCTTGCGCGTGCTGGCGATCGCCTGCTGCGCCGCGGCCTGCTGCTGGTCGTTGAGCTTGGCCGCCAGCCAGGCCATGGCCTTGGCGCGGTTCTTGTGCTGCGAGCGCTCTTCCTGGCACTCGACCACGATGCCGCTGGGAATGTGGGTGATGCGCACCGCCGAGTCGGTCTTGTTGACGTGCTGGCCGCCGGCACCGGAGGAACGGTAGGTGTCCACCCGCAGGTCGGCCGGGTTGATCTCGATCGCTGCCTGCTCGTCCGGCTCCGGCAGCACCGCGACGGTGCAGGCGGAAGTGTGGATCCGGCCCTGGGATTCGGTTTCCGGCACCCGCTGCACGCGGTGCGCGCCGGACTCGAACTTGAGCTTGGCGTAGACGTTGTCGCCCTCGACCCGGGCAATCACTTCCTTGTAGCCACCGTGCTCGCCCTCGTTCTCCGACAGCGTCTCGACCCGCCAGCCCTGGCGCTCGGCGTAGCGCGAATACATGCGGAACAGGTCGCCGGAGAAGATCGCCGCCTCGTCGCCACCGGTGCCGGCACGGATCTCCAGGAACACGTTGCGGCTGTCGTTGGGATCCTTCGGCAGCAGCATGCGCTGCAGGCTGTCGCCGAGGGCGGCGAGGCGGCCGCGCGCTTCGGCGACCTCCTCCTCGGCGAGGTCGCGCAACTCCGGGTCGCTGTCCTTGAGCAACGCCTGGGCACCCTCGAGGTCGGCCTGCACCTTGCGGTAGTCGCGGAACGCCAGGATCACCGGTTCGACCTCGGCGTACTCGCGGGAATAGGCGCGGAAGCGGGTCTGGTCACTGATCACCTCGGCGTCGCCGAGCAGCGCCGTCAGTTCTTCGTAGCGATCGCTGAGGACATCCAGCTTTTTCAGCAGAGAAGCTTTCATGCAGGCATAGGTACCGGTCAGTGGCGCGGCGCGCCCTCGTCGAGGGCGAACAGCTCCTGGGCCAGGGCCAGCGCGTCGATGCGGCCCTCGGCGGACATTTTCTTCATCTGCACGCTGGGCGCGTGCAGCAGTTTGTTGGTCAGGCCGCGGGCCAGCTGGGCCATCACCTCGGCGGGGTCGGCACCGTTGGCCAGTTGCCGCTGGGCCTTGCCCAGCTCCTCATCGCGCAGGCGCTCGGCCTGCTGCCGATAGGCGCGCAGCACGTCCACCGCAGCCAGTTCGCGCAGGCGCTGCATGAACTCGGCGACGCCGCTGCCGACCAGTTCCTCGGCGGCCTGGGCAGCGCCCTGGCGGCTCTTGAGATTCTCCGCCACTACTTCGTGGAGGTCGTCGACGCTATAGAGGTAGACGTCGTCCAGTTCGCCGACTTCCGGCTCGATGTCCCGCGGCACGGCGATGTCGACCATGAACATCGGCTTGTGCTTGCGCTGCTTCAGCGCGCGCTCCACGGCGCCCTTGCCGAGGATCGGCAACTGGCTGGCAGTGGAGCTGATGACGATATCGCTGTTGGCCAACTCCTCGGGTATCTCCGAAAGCAGCACCGCATGGGCGCCAAACTGCTCGGCGAGCAGGCTGGCGCGCTCCAGGGTGCGGTTGGCCACCACGATGCGCTTCACGCCTTGCTCGAACAGGTGGCGCGCGACCAGGGTGATGGTCTCGCCGGCGCCGATCAGCAGCGCCTGGCTGCGGTGCAGGTCGCTGAAGATCTGCTTGGCCAGGCTCACCGCGGCGAACGCCACGGACACCGGGTTCTCGCCGATGGCGGTATCGGTGCGGACGGTCTTCGCCGTACTGAAGGTGGCCTGGAACAGGCGGCCGAGCAGCGGACCGACGGTGCCGGCCTCGCGCGCGACGGCGTAGGCCGACTTCATCTGGCCGAGGATCTGCGGCTCGCCGAGGACCATCGAGTCGAGGCCGGAGGCCACGCGCATCATGTGGCGCACCGCGTCTTCGTCCTGGTGCACATAGGCACAGGCGCGCAACTCGTCGAGAGTCAGGCGATGGTAGTCCGCCAGCCAGGCGAGCACGTCGTCCGCGGTCGGATGGTCGATCTCCAGGTAGAGTTCGCTCCGGTTGCAGGTCGACAGGATGGCCGCCTCGCGGCTGGTGGTCAGGCGGCAGAGCTGCTGCAGCGCCTCGACCATCTGTTCCGGAGTGAAAACCACGCGCTCGCGGACAGCCACCGAGGCGGTCTTGTGATTGATGCCGAGGGCAATGAAGGCCATGCAGGATCGCTGAGCTAATCGGGGAAACGCGCAATTCTCCTACTTCGCCAAGGGCAGGACAACCATTGCCGATGTATTGACCCCATAGACAGCTTCGTCGACGCCCGTCCCGGCCCCCTTGGGCTTGCCGGACGGCTTATGTCATGATGGCGCCACCCTCGCAGGTTCAAGGCCGGCTTTCTTCCTCTATGAACAAATCCCTTGCGCTGCTGACCGTCACGCTGCTGCTCGGCGGCTGCCAGTCACTTATCCACAAGACTCCCGATGGCACCCCGCCGGTGGAAGACACCGCGGTCGAGACCAAGGCCAAGCCGGAAAAGTACGCCTCCTTCAGCGAGGACAGCCTGTATTCGCTGCTGGTGGCCGAACTGGCCGGGCAGCGCAACCGCTTCGACATCGCCCTGAGCAACTATGTGGTGCAGGCGCAGAAAACCCGCGACCCCGGGGTTTCCGAGCGCGCCTTCCGCATCGCCGAATACCTCGGCGCCGACCAGGAAGCCCTCGACACCTCCCTGCTCTGGGCGCGCAGCGCGCCGGACAACCTCGATGCCCAACGCGCCGCCGCGATCCAGTTGGCCCGCGCCGGGCGCTACGAGGAGTCCATGGTGTACATGGAGAAGGTCCTCAACGGCCAGGGCGACACGCACTTCGACTTCCTCGCCCTGTCTGCCGCGGAGACCGACCCGGATACCCGCGCCGGCCTGCTGCAGAGCTTCGACCACCTGTTGAAGAAATACCCGAACAACGGCCAGTTGCTGTTCGGCAAGGCCCTGCTGCTGCAACAGGACGGCCGCCCGGACGAAGCCCTGACCCTGCTCGAGGAGAACTCCGCAAGCCGCCACGAAGTGGCCCCCCTGCTGCTCCGCTCGCGCCTGTTGCAGAGCATGAAGCGCAGCGACGAGGCCCTGCCGCTGCTCAAGGCCGGGATCAAGGAACACCCGGACGACAAGCGCGTGCGCCTCGCCTACGCGCGCCTGCTGGTGGAGCAGAACCGCCTGGACGACGCCAAGGCCGAGTTCGCCGGACTGGTCCAGCAATTCCCCGACGACGACGACCTGCGTTTCTCCCTGGCGCTGGTCTGCCTGGAAGCCCAGGCCTGGGACGAAGCCAGGATCTACCTGGAAGAACTGGTCGAGCGCGACAGCCACGTCGACGCCGCCCACTTCAACCTCGGACGCCTCGCCGAGGAACAGAAGGACACCGCGCGTGCCCTCGACGAGTACGGCCAGGTCGGTCCGGGCAATGACTTCCTCCCGGCGCAACTGCGCCAGACCGACGTCCTGCTCAAGGCCGGTCGCGTCGACGAAGCCGCCCAGCGCCTGGACAAGGCGCGCAGCGAGCAACCCGACTACGGCATCCAGCTGTACCTGATCGAAGCCGAGGCGCTGTCCAACAACGACCAGCAGGAAAAGGCCTGGCAGGCCATCCAGGAGGGTCTGAAGCAGTACCCGGAGGACCTCAACCTGCTCTACACCCGCTCGATGCTGGCGGAGAAGCGCAACGACCTGGTGCAGATGGAAAAGGACCTGCGCTTCGTCATCGCCCGCGAGCCGGACAACGCCATGGCCCTCAACGCCCTCGGCTACACCCTGGCCGACCGCACCACCCGCTACGGCGAGGCCCGCGAGCTGATCCTCAAGGCGCACAAGCTGAACCCGGACGACCCGGCGATCCTCGACAGCATGGGCTGGATCAACTATCGCCAGGGCAAGCTGGCCGACGCCGAGCGCTACCTGCGCCAGGCGCTGCAGCGCTACCCCGACCACGAGGTCGCCGCGCACCTGGGCGAAGTCCTCTGGGCCCAGGGGCGCCAGGGCGACGCCCGGGCCATCTGGCGCGAATACCTCGACAAGCAGCCCGACAGCGACGTGCTGCGCCGCACCATCAAGCGCCTGACCGGCACCGAGACTCCTTGAAACCATGCGTCTACGTCTTTTCCTCGCCGCCTCCGCGCTGGCCCTGCTCGGCGGCTGCGCCGGCCTGACCTCCCACGAAGCCCTGGAAGGCCAGGGCGATGCGCAGACCTGGAAAACCCACAAGCAGCAGCTCAGCGAGCTGGATGCCTGGCAGATCGACGGCAAGGTCGGCATCCGCGCCCCGCGCGACTCCGGCAGCGGCACCCTGTTCTGGCTGCAGCGCCAGGGCTACTACGACATCCGCCTGTCCGGCCCGCTCGGCCGCGGCGCAGCACGCCTGACCGGGCGTGAAGGCGCGGTGAGCCTGGAGGTCGCCGGGCAGGGCCGCTACCAGGCGGAGTCCCCGGAAGCACTGCTGGAAGAACAACTAGGCTGGCGCCTGCCGGTCTCGCACCTGCTCTGGTGGGTACGCGGCCTCCCGGCGCCGGACAGCAAGAGCCGCCTGACCCTCGACGCCGACAGCCGCCTGGCGCGCCTGGAACAGGACGGCTGGCAGATCGAATACACCCGCTACGCCGAACAGAACGGCTACTGGCTACCCGAGCGCCTGAAACTGCACGGCCAGGACCTCGACGTCACCCTGGTGATCAAGGACTGGCAGCCGCGCCAGCTCGGCCGCTGACATGAGCGTGCGCCTCAGCCTGCCAGCCCCGGCCAAGCTCAATCTGTTCCTGCATATCCTCGGCCGCCGCGACGATGGCTATCACGAGTTGCAGACCCTGTTCCAATTCCTCGACCACGGCGACGAGCTGCATTTCGAAGCCCGCCAGGACGGCCAGGTACGCCTGCACACGGAAATCGCCGGGGTGCCGCACGACAGCAACCTGATCGTGCGCGCCGCGCGCGGGCTGCAGGAAGCCTCCGGCAGCCCGCAAGGCGTCGACATCTGGCTGGACAAGCGCTTGCCCATGGGGGGCGGCATCGGCGGCGGTAGCTCCGACGCCGCCACGACGCTCCTGGCCTTGAACCATCTCTGGCAACTCGGCTGGGACGAGGACCGCATCGCCGCCCTGGGCCTGCGCCTGGGCGCCGACGTGCCGGTCTTCACCCGCGGACGCGCAGCTTTCGCCGAGGGCGTGGGCGAAAAGCTCACCCCGGTGGACATCCCGGAGCCCTGGTATCTCGTCGTGGTTCCGCAAGTACTTGTCAGCACAGCAGAAATTTTTTCAGATCCACTGTTGACACGCGATTCTCCCGCCATTAAAGTGCGCACCGTTCTCGAGGGGGACAGCCGAAACGACTGTCAGCCGGTAGTCGAGAGGCGTTACCCAGAAGTTCGTAACGCTTTGATCTTGCTAAACAAATTTGTTTCAGCTAGATTAACCGGCACTGGAGGTTGTGTGTTTGGGAGCTTCCCAAACAAAGCTGAAGCTGATAAAGTCTCGGCCCTTCTTCCAGACCACCTTCAGAGGTTCGTCGCCAAAGGAAGCAACATCTCGATGTTGCACCGGAAGCTGGAAACTCTGGTCTGAGAAAGGAATGCCGAAACGGCATTCGAGCAATACCACAGGGGCGTCGCCAAGCGGTAAGGCAGCAGGTTTTGATCCTGCCATGCGTTGGTTCGAATCCAGCCGCCCCTGCCATTTTCCTCTTCTGTATTTCATCCGGATCCCTTCGGTCGGCACAGGTACCTGTAGCGTGTCCAAGATGATGGTCTTCACGGGGAACGCTAACCCCGATCTTGCACGACGCGTCGTGCGTCAGCTGCACATTCCTCTTGGCGATGTTTCAGTTGGCAAATTCTCCGATGGCGAAATCAGCGTCGAAATCAACGAAAACGTCCGCGGCAAGGACGTATTCCTGATTCAGCCGACCTGCGCGCCGACCAACGACAACCTGATGGAACTGGTGGTGATGGCCGATGCCTTCCGCCGCTCCTCGGCCACTCGTATCACCGCTGTCATCCCCTACTTCGGCTATGCCCGCCAGGATCGCCGTCCGCGTTCCGCCCGCGTGGCCATCAGCGCCAAGGTAGTGGCCGACATGCTGACCGTCGTCGGGGTCAACCGTGTCCTCACGGTCGACCTGCACGCGGATCAGATCCAGGGCTTCTTCGATATCCCGGTAGACAACATCTACGGTTCCCCCGTGCTGGTGGACGATATCGAAGACCAGCGCTTCGAGAACCTGATGATCGTCTCCCCGGACATCGGCGGCGTGGTGCGCGCGCGCGCCGTGGCCAAGTCCCTGGGCGTTGACCTTGCGATCATCGACAAGCGTCGTCCCAAGGCCAACCAGTCCGAAGTGATGCACATCATCGGTGACGTCGAAGGCCGTACCTGCGTACTGGTAGACGACATGGTCGATACCGCCGGCACCCTCGGTCACGCCGCCAAGGCCCTGAAAGAGCACGGCGCCGCCAAGGTCATCGCCTACTGCACCCACCCGGTGCTGTCCGGCCGTGCCATCGAGAACATCGAGAAATCCGTACTGGACGAGCTGGTGGTGACCAACACCATCCCGCTGTCCGCCGCTGCCCAGGCCTGTGGCCGCATCCGCCAGCTGGACATCGCTCCGGTCGTTGCGGAAGCCATGCGCCGGATCAGCAACGAAGAATCGATCAGCGCGATGTTCCGCTGAGGCCCAGCCTCGGCGAACGCGCCTGAACGAAAACGCCCCGCTCCGGCGGGGCCTTTGAAATCGCCCGAACGCTGGTCGCAAGCGTTCGGGCGCATTGTTATTTTTGGAGATACACAATGGTCGACTTTATTCTGAATGCCCAAGTGCGTTCCGATCTGGGGAAAGGTGCGAGCCGCCGCCTGCGTCGTAACGCCGGTCTGGTTCCTGCTGTCGTTTACGGCGGCGACAAAGAGCCCCAGTCCGTAACCCTGGAACTGCGCGAAATCGCCAAGCTCCTGGAAAACGAGGCTGCCTTCAGCCACGTGATCGCCCTGAACGTTGGCGGCGCCAAGGAAACCGTACTGATCAAGGCCCTGCAGCGCCATCCGGCGAAAGGCTTCGTGATGCACGCCGACTTCCTGCGCGTGGTCGCCGACCACAAGCTGACCGCCCACGTACCGCTGCACTTCATCAACGAAGAAGTAGCCGTTGGCGTCAAGCAAGCCGGTGGCGAGATCTCCCACACCATCTCCGAAGTCGAAGTTTCCTGCCTGCCGAAAGACCTGCCGGAATTCATCGAAGTCGACATGGCCAAGGTCGAGCTGGGCCAGATCGTTCACCTGTCGGACCTCAAGGCTCCGAAAGGCGTCGAGCTGGTACAACTGGCCCACGGCAACGACCTGGCCGTTGCCAACATCCACGCTTCCCGCGTGGTGAAGGAAGAAGGTAGCGAAGAAGGCGCCGCCGAGTAATTCATTACTCGATCGCCTTTTTATAGAGAGGGGCTCCCGTCGTGACTGCCGTACAACTGATCGTTGGCCTGGGAAACCCGGGTCCTGAATACGACCAGACCCGGCATAACGCGGGGGCCCTTTTCGTTGAGCGCCTGGCGCATGCCCAGGGCGTCAGCCTCGTGGCTGACCGCAAGTATTTCGGCCTGGTCGGCAAGTTCAGCCACCAGGGCAAGGACGTTCGTCTGTTGATCCCGACCACCTACATGAACCGCAGCGGCCAGTCCGTAGCGGCGCTGGCGGGATTCTTCCGGATCGCCCCGGACGCCATCCTGGTGGCCCACGACGAACTCGACATGCCCCCTGGCGTCGCCAAGCTCAAGACCGGCGGCGGACACGGCGGGCACAACGGGTTGCGCGACATCATCGCCCAGCTCGGCAATCAGAATTCTTTCCATCGCCTGCGGCTTGGCATCGGCCATCCGGGGCACAGCAGCCTGGTTTCCGGTTACGTGCTCGGCCGCGCCCCGCGCAGCGAGCAGGAACTGCTCGACACCAGCATCGACTTCGCCCTCGGCGTGCTGCCGGAAATGCTCGCCGGGGACTGGACCCGGGCGATGCAGAAGCTGCACAGCCAGAAGGCCTGAACCACTTTTCTAGCGCCTGTCTGAGCGCGAGGGACATAGCATGGGATTCAACTGCGGCATCGTCGGCCTGCCCAACGTCGGCAAGTCCACCCTGTTCAACGCCCTGACCAAATCCGGTATCGCGGCGGAAAACTTCCCGTTCTGCACCATCGAGCCGAACAGCGGCATCGTGCCGATGCCCGACGCGCGCCTGAACGCCCTGGCCGAGATCGTCAAGCCCGAGCGCGTACTGCCCACCACCATGGAATTCGTCGACATCGCCGGCCTGGTGGCGGGCGCCTCCAAGGGTGAGGGCCTGGGCAACAAGTTCCTCGCCAACATCCGCGAGACCGACGCCATCGCCCACGTGGTGCGCTGCTTCGAAGACGACAACGTGATCCACGTGTCCAACAGTGTCGACCCCAAGCGCGACATCGAGATCATCGACCTCGAACTGATCTTCGCCGACCTCGACAGCTGCGAGAAGCAACTGCAGAAAGTCGCCCGCAACGCCAAGGGCGGCGACAAGGAAGCCCTGGCCCAGAAGGCCCTGCTGGAAAAGCTCATCCCCCACTTCACCGAGGGCAAGCCGGCGCGTTCGCTGCTGAAGAACCTCGGTGACGAGGAGAAGCGCCTGGTACGCAGCTTCCACCTGCTGACCAGCAAGCCGGTGATGTACATCGCCAACGTCGCCGAGGACGGCTTCGAGAACAACCCGCACCTGGATGTGGTAAAGGCCATCGCCGAGGAAGAAGGCGCGGTGGTGGTGCCTGTGTGCAACAAGATCGAAGCCGAGATCGCCGAGCTGGAAGACGGCGAAGAGAAGGACATGTTCCTCGAGTCCCTCGGTCTCGAGGAGCCCGGCCTGAACCGTGTGATCCGTGCCGGCTACGGCCTGCTCAACCTGCAGACCTACTTCACCGCCGGGGTGAAGGAAGTCCGCGCCTGGACCGTCCGCGTCGGCGCCACCGCCCCGCAGGCCGCCGGCGTGATCCACACCGACTTCGAGAAAGGCTTCATCCGCGCCGAAGTGGTCGCCTACGACGACTTCATCCAGTTCAAGGGCGAACAGGGCGCCAAGGAAGCCGGTAAATGGCGCCTGGAAGGCAAGGACTACATCGTCAAGGACGGCGACGTGATGCATTTCCGCTTCAACGTGTGATCAACGTCTGACGGTTTTTTCTGATCTCGGGAGCGTTCAGTAGCGCTCGGTGGACTGAGCAGGCCTTTTGAAATCAATGGCTTGCCAAACAATACGGTCTGCTGAGCGTTCCTATTGCTCGTCGAGGTCTGAAAAATCCGGGGGTAGCGTTGGGGGTACTCGTGTTCAACCGTGGGGGTACTTCTCCCCGCAGTGGAGTCCAACGATGCCCGAGAATCTACTCACTGACGCCAAGGTCAAGTCGGTCAAGCCTGCTGATCGAGACTGGAAACTTTCAGACGGCGGGGGCTTATTCCTGCTGGTCAAGCCCACCGGCGGCAAGCTCTGGCGGTGGAAGTACCGCCTGCAAGGCAAGGAAAACCTTTTTGCCATCGGCAGCTTTCCCCAAGTAAGCCTCGCAGAAGCGCGTGCAACCAGAGAGAAAGCACGCGCTCTGGTCAAGCAAGGCATCCACCCCGCCCATGAGCGGCAGCAGGTCAAGCAACGCAACCTGAAGGCGCTGGAGGAACGCAAGCGCGCCCGGGAAAGCTCGTTCGCCAAGGTGGCGCAGGCGTACCTGGCCGAAATCAAGCCTGCCTTCGCGTTCAGCTCTTACCGCACGAAAGAATCCCGCATCAGGAAGTACCTGTCGCCCAAGTTCGACGGGATGCCGATGAGCGACATTGGCGTCAAGCAGATCCGCCCACTGCTGGAAGAGTGCAAGGCCCATGGCGCGTGGGCAGCGATCCATGTCAAAGGCGATCTTTCGGCCATCTTCGAGTTCGCGGTGGTGCGAGGCCTGGTTGAGGCCAACCCGATCCCGAGCCTGCGCGGGCTGCTTCGCGTGCCGGCCAGCGAAAGCAAGGCGGCGATGACGCGCGAGCAGATCCAGAAGTTTTATCAGGCATTGCGCGGCTACAGGGGCTATCCGGAAACTGCGCTGTGCCTGCGGTTGATTGCGCTGACCGCTTGCCGTCCCGGGGAAGCTGCCGATGCCGAATGGGAAGAGTTCGATTTTGAGGATGCCGTGTGGCGTCGGCCTGCAGCCAAGATGAAGGCGCGGCGAGAGCATGTCAGCCCACTGTCTGCGCAGGCCATTGCAGTACTGAAGGACTTGCAGCGCATCACGGGTGGCGGACGCTACTTGTTCCCGCACCGGAGCGGCAAAGGCTTCACCACGCCCAACCGGCTTACCTACGCCATGCGCGATATGAACCTGGGCCGGGGAACGACGCCCCATTGCTGGCGCACCACCTTTTCGACCTGGGCCAACGAAAACGGGTTCCGACCCGACGCCATCGAGCGGCAGCTTGCTCATGTGGAAAGCAACAAGGTTCGGGCGACCTACAACAAGGCGCTGCTGCTGGATCAGAGAAGGTCGATGCTACAGGCTTGGGCGGGCTACCTGAGTGCGACAGAGCACAGCGGCACCGAATAATGCTGTTCGCCTTTGCAGAGGAGTGGAGCCTATAAACGGGGCAACCCAATGATTAAAAAGGGTAATTTATGCCGCTAATACCCCTTTTATAGACCGTGATTCACGTGGTCGCACCCTGCCAGACAGGGCGACCTCCCTCTCCGCAAGGCCCATGGCAGTGAAAACAGGGTAACCAAACGACTTTAATGAGGCATTACAAAAGACAATACCCCATTTAACGACTATGATTGCCCCATTTAGACAGCCTGAGCTTACATTTCCATGCACTCGCTTACCCCCGAGTACCTCACCGCGCTTCGCTTCGATGGTACCCAGGCCGCCACACTGCGCGCATTGGGCGAGTATCAAGGCAAGCAACAGCTCTACGCAGCCCAGTCTCCGGAAGCCCTCAAGGGCCTGCGCCAGATCGCGGTGGTCGAATCCACCGAATCATCCAACCGATTGGAAGGTGTTGTCGTCGCACCCTCACGACTGAAGTCTCTGGTCATCCGCAATGCAGCACCGAAGAGTCGCTCCGAACAGGAGATCGCCGGCTACCGCGATGCCCTGGCGTTGATCCACGAATCGGCCGCGCACATGACCTTCAACGAAGGCGTGGTGCTGCAATTGCACACCATGCTGTATCGCTACATGCCGCAGGCCGGCGGACGCTGGAAAGCCACCAACAACGACATCATCGAACGCCATCCGGACGGCACGTCACGGCTGCGCTTCCAACCGGTCGCTGCGCATCTGACGCCGATGGCCATGGCCGATATGACCCGGCACTACGCCACCGCACTGGACCAACATCTGGCCGATCCGCTGGTGCTGGCACCCCTGGCGATGCTCGACTTCCTATGCATCCACCCCTTCCCCGACGGCAACGGTCGCATGTCGCGTTTGCTAACCCTGTTGCTGCTCTACCACTTCGACTATGCCGTAGGCCGCTACATCAGCCTGGAGCGCATCTTCGAGGAAACCAAGGAAGGCTATTACGAGACGCTGGAAGCCAGTTCGCAGGGCTGGCATCAAGGGCAGCACGACGTCAAACCCTGGCTTGACTACTTCTGGGGGGCCTTGCTGCGGGCCTACCGCGAGTTCGAGGAGCGTGTCGGCACCATCGAGCGTGGCCGAGGCAGCAAAGGCGACCGGGTGCGCTCGGAAGTCCTGGCGCGCGCCCTGCCGTTTTCCATCTCCGAGATTGAAGAAGCTTGCCCGGGCGTGAGTCGGGACATGGTGCGACTGGTACTGCGGGCGATGAAATCAGAGGGTTTGATCGAATCGACCGGCAAAGGGCGTGGGGCGAAATGGAAGCGCATCACGGCAGGCACCTCCGGTAGTACGGCGGTTCTGGCGACTAGCCGCAAGATGGATCAGTGAGGAGTCTTTATGGATAACGTTTTCCAATTCCGCGACCAGCTCATCGAACGCTATGGTAGCTTTTCCCGCAGTTTCGTTCGTATCGCCGCACCCGATATCCAGGCCGAGGTAGAACATCAGTACGCGCAGGGCCGCTACTGGCCTGAGCCGCTGGTGCAGATCAACCCGAACTACCAACGTCAGGGGACCGTGCAGCAACTGGTGGAGCAGGGCATCTTGGATTCTGCCTGCGCAGACATTTTCCAGGTCGGGAAAACTGAAGGTTCGCCACAACCTCTGCATCTTTACAAACATCAGATGGAAGCCTTGGCCAAAGGCCAGGGACGTCAAAGCTATGTCGTCACGACCGGTACGGGGTCGGGGAAGTCCCTGTCCTTCTTCATCCCGATCATTGATCGCATTCTCAAGGCCAGGAAATCCGACGGCAAAGCACGCACCAGGGCCATCGTCATCTACCCGATGAACGCCCTGGCCAACAGCCAACTGGAAGAGCTCGACAAGTTTCTGCATGGCTATGCGCCAGAGCTTCGCCCCTTCACCGTGAAGCGCTACACCGGCCAGGAAAGCAAGGCGGAACGCGGTGCCATCGCGGATGACCCGCCCGATATCCTGCTGACCAACTTCATGATGCTGGAGTACATCCTCACGCGTTTCGACGAAGTGGATCGGCGTGTGGTGGAGCACTGCGAGGGGCTTGAGTTCCTGGTGCTGGACGAACTCCACACCTATCGTGGCCGTCAGGGTGCAGACGTTGCCTTGCTGGTGCGCCGCCTGCGCGAACGTCTGAAGGCCGGGCAACTGGTCTGCATCGGCACTTCGGCCACCATGTCCAGTTCAGGTAGTCAGGCCGACCGCAACCGCGTGGTAGCCGAAGTAGCCAGCAAGCTTTTTGGCACCCAGATCAGCGAGCAGGATGTCATCGGCGAGACCTTGGAGCGAGTCACCAACCCGCTCAAGGAGGTCAACGCCATCCGCGCTGAACTACCGGCGGCCATTACGCGCGAGCAGGATATCTGGGCCGACTTCGACGCCTTCCGCAACGACCCGCTATCCATCTGGGTGGAATTGAACCTGGGTATCGAACTGCCGGCCGACGAGCCTCCCCGCCGCGCACGGCCCATGATGCTGGAAGAAGCAAGCCGACATCTTGCCGAAGACGCGGGTTGCCAGCCTGAAGCTGCCCGAGCCGCGCTACAGCGTTTTCTCGTGGCTGCCCATGACGTGCGCACGTCTCAGGGCAGGCCACCGTTCGCGTTCAAGCTACACCAATTCATCAGCGGTCCCGGCAAGGTGCTCACCACCCTGGAAGCACGCGGCAAGCGTCATGTCACGCTCGATGCCCAGCGTTTCGCACCGGGGCGCCAGCAAGAAAATGTGCTGCTTTACCCCACGCACTTCTGCCGCGATTGCGGCCAGGAATACCTGCCTGTTTGGCACTCACAGCAACCTGTCAGCTTCAGCTCGCGTGAAATCGACGACATCGCAGCAGAGGACGACGCCAGCTATGGCTTTTTGTGCCCTCTGGTGCCCGGGCAGCAATATGGCGGCCTGCTCGAAGACTTGCCGGAAACCTGGATCGACCTCAGTCGCAGCGAACCCAAGGTCAAGCCCGCTTATAAAAATGCCGTTCCCTATATGGTCACTGTCGATGCCAAAGGGCAAACGGGCTCGGGGACGGAGTTCTGGTTCATCCCCGGCAAGTTCCGCTTCTGCCTGAACTGCGGCACGACACACGAAGCCCACGGTAAGGATGCCAACCGCCTCTCCAGCCTGTCCGGCGAAGGCCGCTCCTCGGCCACCACCATGATTGCCCTGGCGGCCTTGCAGCAATTGTTCACGCTTCCCGAACCGTCGCCAGGCCAGCCTGACCCGCGCAAGCTGCTCGGGTTCACCGACAACCGCCAGGATGCCGCTCTGCAGGCGGGACATTTCAACGACTTTATTTTCCTGCTGACGCTGCGCGCCGGCTTGGTCGGTGCCCTGCAGGGCAGCGGCGGTCAACTCGATGAAGAGCACCTAGCCGAAAGCGTATTCAAGGCCCTAGGTTTTCAAGGAGTCGATGAAGCGACCCTGGTGGAGTATCTGCGTACCCCCAAGCTCATGGGGCTTGCCCGGCAGGAAGCGCAACGCACCTTGCGCTTCATCATCGCCTACCGTCTATTGCGTGATTTGCGCCACGGCTGGCGTTTCAACAACCCGAATCTGGATCAGCTCGGCCTGTTGCAGATTCGCTATCGCGACCTGGATGCCTTCTGCGCGGACACCAGCATCTTTGCTGCCAACAGCATCCTGGCCGGATTGACGGCCGCGCAACGGACAGGTCTGTACGAGCGGCTGTTCGACACCCTGCGCCGCCACCTGTGCCTGGAAAGTCGTTACCTCGATCCGGTCGAGCAGGACAAGGCACGCACCAACGCCCACACCTACCTGAATGAACGCTGGGCCTTCGCCCCCGACGAAAAGCTCGATACCGGTCGCTACCTTATCCTCAGCAAGCGCCCGGAATACAAAAAGGGGGGTACTGAGCATCTGGTGACGGGCGGCCCGCGCTCCCGTCTGCTGCGGCAAATCAAGACCGCCGCCTTCTGGCGCGACAGCGCCTGCGCCAGCGAGGTCGCGCAGTGGAAGGATGCCGAATGGGCCGAGCTGATCGAAGCCATGCTGGAGTGCGCCAAGCACTACGGCTACGTGCAGCGCCACCCCATCGATGCCCAACTCGCCGGTTGGCGCTTGAACGCAGCAGCCCTGGACTGGTGCCTGATTGCCGATCAGCCGCAAACTGACAGCAGCCGCATCAATCAGTATTTCCGCGCCCTGTACCTCGGCATTGCCGACCTGCTGCAACAGCCCTCGCATCCACTGTTCGACTTCGAGGCCCAGGAACACACGGCCCAGGTGGATGCGCCACGCCGGCAACTGCTGGAACAGCGCTTCCGCTATACCGAAAAGGATAGGCAGGACTGGGCGCAGAACCCGGCTCACGAAGCGCCTCTGGAGCGTCTGCCGGTGATGTTCTGTTCGCCCACCATGGAGCTGGGCGTGGACATCTCCGCGCTCAACACTGTGTACCTGCGCAACGTGCCGCCGACTCCCGCCAACTACGCCCAGCGTAGCGGCCGAGCCGGTCGCTCTGGCCAGCAAGCGCTGGTCATCACCTATTGCGCGGCGCTCAGTCCGCATGACCAGTGGTTCTTCCACAATGCCGAGCAGATGGTGCACGGCGTGGTGCGCGCGCCGACCCTCGACCTGACTAATCGCGATTTGATCGACAGCCATCTGCAAGCAGTCTGGCTGGCCAGTACCCAGGTGCCGCTGGATGACAGCATCGCGCCCATGCTGGATCTCGATCAGCCCGGCAAGCCACTGAAACAGCCCTTGCACGAAGCGCTGCGCTCACCTGCCGTCCAGCAGCGAGCGTTGGCCAGTGCGAGACGGGTCATCGACCAACTCGCGGGTGAGCTCGAAAGCACCTCCTGGTTCACCCAAGACTATGTGCGCCAGGTCATCGACAACGCCGCACAGGCATTCTCCGGGGCACTGGAGCGCTGGCGCGTGCTGTTCGATGCCACCCGCCAGCAGATGGACATGGCCGACCGTATCGTCAAGAGCCACACAGCCTCGCACACGGAGCGACAGAATGCCCAGCGCCGCTATGGCGATGCCGCGCGCCAGTACGCCGTGTTGCTCAAGTCCGGCAACGGTCAGAACAATGACTTCTACACCTATCGCTACCTGGCCAGCCAGGGCTTCCTGCCGGGCTACAACTTCCCGCGTCTGCCGCTAATGGCCTGGATTCCCGCCCGGGGCGGTCAGACTGCCAATGGCAAGGACGACGAAGGCAGCATGGTCAGTCGGCCGCGCTTTCTGGCCCTGTCCGAGTTTGGCCCACGCAGCCTCATCTACCACCAGGGCCGTATGTACCGCGTGGTGCGCGCCAAGCTCAACGTCGGCAATACCGACCACATTTCCGGCAACAGCCAGTTGGCCACTATCGCCTCGCTGGTATGCAGCCAGTGCGGCTACGGTCATCTCGGTGAACCTGGAGGAGAACAGCCACTGGTCAACCGTTGCGAAAACTGCGACGCCTTGCTGACCGAGCACGATTGGGTGCGCGAACTCTATCGCATCGAAACCGTGGAGACCGTAGCCACCGAGCGCATCTCCATTAACGACGAGGAACGCCAGCGTCAGGGCTTCGAGCTGCAAACCACCTACCGCTTCCTGCCCGGCCCCGATGGCCGGATTCAGCAGCAGAAAGCCGTTATCCGGCAGAGCGGCGAACTGCTGGGCGAACTCACCTATGCCCCCGCCGCACAAATCTGGCGTATCAACCGTGGCTGGCGCAGGCGCAAGGACAAGGAGCAACTGGGCTTCTACATCAACCCCATCACCGGTACCTGGAGCAAGCAGGATGCACCGGATGCGGAAGACGACAAGGGCAGCGACGATGCCTTGATGGAGAAAGTGCCCAATCAGCGCATTGTTCCCTTCGTCGAGGACCACCGTAATTTGTTGATCCTCGCGCCTCTGCAAGCGTTATCGCTGGAGGCCATGGCCACGCTGCAGGCAGCGCTCAAGCGCGGCATCGAAATGACCTTCCAGATCGAGGAATCCGAACTGGTTGCCGAACCTCTGCCGAAATCCGACGAGCGTCGCGCCCTGCTGTTCTATGAAGCCGCCGAAGGCGGTGCCGGCGTCCTCACCCGCCTGGCCAACAACCCCGCCGATCTGGCCCTTGTGGCAGACAAGGCCCTGCAACTGATCCACTATCGCGCCCCGCTTAACGGCGTCTGGGCTCTGGAAGACCTGCCGTCACTGGAACGCAGCGATGAACTTGGCAATCATCAGTGCGAAGCCGGCTGCTACCAGTGCCTGCTGTCCTACTTCAACCAGCCCGACCACGAGCACATCAACCGCCGCAACCCCGATGTGCTCAAGTTGCTGGTGGCGCTGGCCAACGCCCAGGTGCAGCCCCCGATGGACAGCCCGACCGCTGCGGCCTCCGGTGCGTCAGGCGACGAGCCGCTCGATGCCTGGCTGACCGCGCTCCGGCAGGCAGGCGCAATACAACCTGATGTACTCAGCGTGCCCGTCAACAACGGCGCAGCCATCGCCGCCGCCCAATACAAGGCATCTCGTGCCCTGGTATTCCTGTCCACGGTGGATGAGGAGACCACCAGCGTATTGCGGGACAAAGGCTGGCAGGTGCTCGATTTTTCGGAGGCTTCACGCTGGTCACAACAATTCGCCGCGCACGCCGATGTGTTCGGTTCCAAGGAATAAAGGCGCATGACAACCCTCGAACACGACTTCCTGCCCGGCAACCTGGTGCGCGCCCGTGGCCGCGAATGGGTGGTGCAAAGCGATTCTCGCCGCGACTGGCTGCGCCTGCGTCCATTGAGTGGCGCTGATGACGAAAGCATTGCCCTGGTTCCCGAGTTGGAACTGCACCCCGTCGAGCCCGCCACCTTTGCCTGGCCCGACCCCGTGCGTGCAGGCAACCACGCCGCCGCACTGTTGTTGCGCGACGCCCTGCGTCTGACCCTGCGCGCCGGAGCCGGCCCGTTCCGCTCCTTCGGCAATATTGCCGTGGAGCCGCGCGGCTACCAGCTCGTGCCGCTGCTGATGGCGCTGCGCCTGTCCACCGTGCGCTTGCTGATTGCCGACGACGTGGGTATCGGCAAGACCATCGAGGCCGGTCTGATCGCCCGCGAACTGATGGATCGCGGCGAAATCGCCCGCCTGGCCATCCTCTGCCCGCCGCACCTGGTCGAACAATGGCAAAGCGAGCTGGAAACCCGCTTCAACCTTCAGGCTGTGGCGTTGACCTCAGCTTCCGCCCCCCGCATCGAGCGCGAGCTGCCGCATGGTATGCGCCTGTTCGACTACCACCCCGTGGTCGTCGTCAGCCTGGATTACATCAAGAGCGAGAGCCACCGCGAACAATTCCTGGCTGCCGCTCCTGAGTGCATCATCGTCGACGAGGCCCACACCTGCACCAGTAGCGGTGCAGGCAAGCAACTGCGCTTCGAACTGCTGCAACGCTTGGCGAAAGATGAGCAACGCCACCTGATACTGCTCACCGCCACGCCGCACTCTGGCGACGAAGCCGCCTTCTACAACCTGCTGTCGCTGCTCGACCCGCGCTTTGCCGCCTTGCAAGGCCGCATGACCACAGCCGACCCGTTGCGCCAGGAACTGGCCCGCCACTTCGTCCAGCGCCGCCGCAAGGACATCGCCGAATGGCAGGCCGAAACCAACGACGGACGCGGTTTTCCCCGCCGCATGAAAACCGAGCTTACCTATCAGCTCAGCGGCGAATGGGGCGCGTTCTTCGACGCGGTGCAGGATTACTGCCGCGAACTGGCCGAAACCATCGAACAGCAGCAACAGCAGGGCGGCGCCCGCCTCATCTGGTACGCCACCCTCGCGTTGCTTCGCTGCGTGGCCTCGTCTCCCGCCGCCGCGGTCAAAGCCCTGACCACACGGCTGGAAGGCACGCAGCCCGACGACAACCTCCTTGGCGACGAACGCCTGCACGACGGCGAGGCTGACGACCTCTCCAGCAACGATTTGGAGCCGCCCGCCCAAGTGCAGGACGCCGCGCCGCGCCTGCAAACCCTGATCGCTGAAGCGCAACGTCTGTCCGGCAAGGCCGGCGATCCCAAGCTGGCCGCACTCATTCAGCATATCGGCCCGCTGGTAAAAGACGGTTACCACCCCGTGGTGTTCTGTCGCTACGTCGCCACCGCCCATTACGTAGCCGAGCATCTCAAGGCCGCCTTTCCCAAGGCCTCCATCGAGGCCGTGACCGGCGAGCTCACGCCCGAAGAACGCCGCGAGCGTGTGGATGATATGGAAGATGCCGAGCAGCGCATCCTGGTCGCCACCGACTGCCTCTCCGAAGGCATCAACCTGCAGCACCTGTTCACCGCCGTCGTCCACTACGACCTGGCCTGGAACCCTACCCGTCACGAGCAACGCGAAGGCCGTGTCGATCGTTTCGGCCAGCATGCCGAAGAGGTGCGCTGCACCATGCTCTACGGCCAGGACAACCCGGTGGATGGCTTCGTGCTCAACGTCATCCTCAAGAAGGGCGAAGCCATCCAGAAGGAGCTGGGCGTGCTGGTTCCGCTACCCGAAGACGAGGCCCGCATCAATCAGGCGCTAGTCAAGGCCGCCCTGATGGGCCGTGAGCGAATGGCAGCACCCTACACGCCTGATCTATTTGCCGAAGCCAACGTCGAACTACAGCCACTGCAAGCGCAATGGCAAGACGCCCTGGAAAAAGCCAAGGCCAACCGCACCGTGTTCGCTCAGCGCCGCATCAAACCCGACGAAGTGTTGCCCGAGTGGCACAAACAGCAACAAGCCCTGGGCACCCAGGCCGACGTGCAGCGCTTCCTGCAAAGTGCCTGCGTGCGTCTGGGCGCGCCGCTGGAAGCTGGCCGCAAGCAGACCGCACGCTTCCTGCCGCAGCACCTGCCCGAAGCCCTGCGCCAACGCCTGGCCGATGAAGGCATCACCGCCCCCCTGTCCATCGACTTCAGTGAACTGCACCGCAGTCACCCACTGGTGGGCCTGCTGGCCCAGCACCTGCTGGAAGGTGCGCTCGGGGGCGAAAATCCACTGGCTGCCCGCTGCGCCGCCACCCTGACTGAAGACGTCGAAGTCGTCACCACCCTCTATCTGCTGCGTCTGCGCCACCAGCTCAGCTACGTGCGCCGCCGCGAACCCTTCCAGATGATGGCCGAGGAAACCGTGGCCCTGGCCGTGCAGGGCCGCAACGCTCCGCAGTGGCTGGCCGATGACAGCGTGAGCCGCCTGCTCGAATGCACGCCCAGCGGCAACTTGCCTACGGAAGCCGTGCAACGCGAAGTACGCATCGCGCTCGACTTCCTCGCTGCGCACCCTCAGCAACTGCAAGCGCTGGCCCAGCAGCGGGCCGATGCCCTGCTGGCCGACCACCAACGTGTGCGCGAGGCCACCCGCGACGTAGGCCAATACAGCGTCAGCCCCTGCCTGCCCGTCGATGTGATGGGTGTGTACGTGCTGCTGCCTGACTCGCTATAAGCCTGGGCCTAGAGAAGAACAACCATGAAACGCACTCGCAAAATCCAGGCCACGCTGAACCTGCCTACCCTAAAACTCGAAGGTGGGCTGTTCCTGCCCGACCAACTGGAAAAGGCCGCCCATGGCCGCGCCAGCGCACAGCTTGAGGCCGATTACCTCATCCCCAAGGGCGTCAAGCTCAAGGACGAATACAGCCGCGCCTTCCAGATCGCCTGCGCCCAGTGGCAGCACTTCGCCGCGCAGATGGAACGCGCCGACCTCGATGCCACGCAGCTCACCACCGCTTTCATTGACGAACTGCTGCGTCACGCTTTCGGCTACACCGCCCTACATCCTGCGCAAGCGCAGCAGGTAGGCGAACTGCGCTACCCGGTCAGCCTTATGGCCGACCACTTCCCCGTGCTGGTCGCCCCGCACACCCTGAGGCTGGACGATGCCGACGCGCAGTTTGCCGTGCAGGGCAGCGGCAACCGCAAGAAAGCGCCGTTCCAGGCCATGCAGGAACTGCTCAACGCCAGCGAACCGTTGCAATGGGGCATCGTCAGCAACGGTAAACAACTGCGCCTGCTGCGCGACGCCGCCTCGCTCACCCGTCCCAGCTTTCTCGAAGTGGATCTGGCCGACCTGCTCGGCGGCCAGCGCTATGCCGAATTTGCCAACGTCTGGCGCCTGCTGCACGCCAGCCGCGCCCCACTACTCCCCTCTCCATCCGGGAGAGGGGCAGGGGGTGAGGGCACCTGCATCTGGGAACAATGGCGTAACGAAGGCCAGATCGAGGGCACCCGCGTGCGCGATGGCCTGCGCAACGGCGTCGAACAAGCCCTGCTGACCTTCGGCACGGGCTTCCTGCAACACCCCGCCAACCACACCCTGCGCACCGCCCTGGACAATGGCTCGCTCAGCAAGGACGCCTACTTCCAGCAACTGCTGCGCCTGATCTACCGGCTAATCTTCGTCTTTACCGTGGAGGAGCGCGGCGTGCTGCATCCGCAGGAGGATAGTCCGGATGCCCTGGCCGCCCGCCGTGCCTATGCCGAAGGCTACGCCCTGGCCCGCCTGCGCGATTTCTGCCTCAAGCGCCGCGCCCGTACCCGGCACGACGATCAATGGCAGGCCATCCGCATCGTCTTTCGTGGCCTGGCCCAGGGCGAGTCACGCCTGGCACTGCCTGCATTGGGCGGCCTGTTCGCCCCCGAGCAATGCCCCCATCTGGATATCGCCAGCCTGGATAACGCTCACCTGCTCGCAGCCCTGCAACACCTACGCTGGGCCGTAGTCACACAGGGCAAAGGCAGCAGCCTGACCCCGGTGGATTACCGCAACATGGGGCCGGAGGAACTCGGCAGCGTCTATGAAAGCCTGCTGGAACTGGTGCCTAGCATCGACCTGCCAGCCCGCACGTTTGGCTTTGTCGGCCGCACCGAGGAGGGCAGCACCGCCGGCAACGCCCGCAAGCTCACCGGCAGCTACTACACCCCCGACAGCTTGGTGCAGGCGCTGATCAAGAGCGCGCTGGAACCGGTCATCGAACAGCGCCTGGCCGCCAACCCGGCCAACCCCACCGCGGCGCTGCTGGCCATCCGCGTCATCGACCCGGCCTGCGGCAGCGGCCACTTCCTGCTCGCCGCCGCCCGCCGTCTGGCGGAAAAACTGGCCCAGTTGCGCAGCCTCGAAGGCGGGCAGGAAGGCGCCATCCAGCCGCAGGACTACCGCCATGCCCTGCGCGAGGTCGTGACCCACTGCATCTACGGCGTGGACCGCAACCCCATGGCCATCGAACTGGCGCGCATGGCCCTGTGGCTGGAAGGTTTTGAAGAAGGCCGACCGCTGGGTTTTCTCGATCACCACCTGCAAGTCGGCGACGCCCTGCTCGGCCTGACCGACCTGCAAGTGTTGGAGCAAGGCATCGCCAAGGATGCCTTCAAGCCCCTCAGCGGCGACGACAAGGATGTGTGCAAGGCATTAGCCAAAACCAATGCCGCCGCGCTCAAAAACCTGGAGAAAAAGCGCACCGCGCACGCTTTCGGCCAGACCGAGCTGGTGCAGCGACACGACAACGGCCTCGCCGCGTTACGCGCGCTGGAGGCTCTGCCCGAAGACAACACCGAACAGATCGCCGCCAAGGCGCAAGCCTACGAGCACTACCTGCACAGCGCCCGCACCGGCAGGCTGGCCCAGGCCGCCGATCTGCTGCTGGGGGCCTACCTGCTGCCCAAAACCGAAGACAATGCCCTGGCCATCCCCACCACGGCCACGCTCTACCTGACCCTGCTGGGCAATGCCCTGCCTGCCGACCTGCAGCCCGCCCTGGCGGCCGCCCGACAGATCTGCGCAGAGGCCCGCGTGCTGCACTGGCCGCTGGCCTTTCCGCAGGTGTTTGCGCAGGGAGGATTCGACTGCGTGCTGGCCAACCCGCCGTGGGAAGTGTCACAAATGGGCGAGGAAGAATTCTTCGCTACCCGAGCACCTCACATCGCGGAATTAGCTGGCGATACGCGAAAGAAAGCCATTGCCGCGTTGCCTGAAACCGATCCACGTTTGTGGGATGAGTTTGTAAAAGAAAGCCAACGGATTGGCGCCACCAACAACTTTTACCGGGAATCGGGACGCTTTCCACTGACAGCTATCGGTAAGCTCAATACCTACCCCTTGTTTGCCGAAACCATTCTGCAGATCCAGGCCGAAAGTGGCCGCGCCGGCTTTATCGTGCCCACCGGTATCGCCACTGACGACAGCACCAAGGCCTATTTCGGCCACATCACCCAGAACCGACGGCTGGTCAGCCTCTACGACATCGAGAACCGCGACAAGCTGTTCCCGGCTGTGGATAGCCGTATGAAGTTCTGCCTGCTGACTCTGGGTGCGGCAGAACAAGCCGAGTTCGTCTGTTTTGCCACGCAAGTCAGCCAACTGGCCGACCCGCGTCGCCGTTTTACCTTGGCACCTGAAGATTTCAGTCTCATCAACCCCAATACGCTCACCTGTCCAGTGTTCCGCAGCGAGCGCGATGCAGAGCTGACAAAGAAGCTCTACCGTGCCGCCCCCATCTTGATCCGGGAAGCCATTACGGCAGGGAGTCGAATCATTCACCCCGAGGAGAACCCGTGGAACATTACGTTCTCGCAAGGGTTGTTCAACATGACCAGCGCGAGCCACTTGTTCAAAAACGAACCCGCCCCCGATCGCCTGCCGCTGTATGAAGCCAAACTCATCCATCAGTTCGATCACCGCTGGGCCACCTACACGGTGGATGGCAACAGCCGTGATGTCACTGCCACCGAAAAGGCTTCGCCTGACTTCACTGTCACCCCGCGCTACTGGGTCAATCGCAGCGAAGTGGAAGCACGGCTGAACGACAAAGATTGGCAACACATCTGGTTGATGGGCTGGCGGGATATTTGCCGGGCGACTGATGAGCGAACAGTAATTGCGTCGGTGGTGCCGTTGGTGGGGGCAGGGGATACGTTGCTCCTAATGTTTCCAGACACCAAGCATGGTGCTCGCAGGGCATGTCTACTGGCGGATCAATGCTCATTGGTACATGACTTTGTTGCCCGGCAAAAAATAGGCGGCACGCATCTGAAGTACCACGTCAAAAAACAGATCGTGAATCTTCCGCCAGATCGCTACACCGAAGCCGATCTCGCCTTCATCGTCCCGCGCGTGCTGGAACTGACCTACACCGCCCACGATCTAGCCGGTTGGGCGCAGGACTTGGGCTACGACGGCCCACCCTTCGCCTTCGACCTCGACCGTCGCGCCATTCTGCGCGCCGAACTCGACGCCTACTACGCCAAACTCTATGGCCTCACCGAGGAAGAACTGCGCTACATACTCGACCCCGCCGATGTGCTTGGCGAAGACTACCCCAGCGAAACCTTCCGCGTACTCAAGAACAAGGAGCTGCGGGAGTTCGGCGAGTACCGCACCCAGAAGCTGGTGCTCGAAGCCTTTAAGCGAGATCTCCAGGCAGGGCACGTATTGGTTCGTCGGACTGCGAATCGAGCGTCCTTGACTGATGGATTCTGGGCACGGCCGCAACAGGATGAAGCTGCGGAGACGGGGCTTGTCCTGGCCGCCTTACTGAAGGCGGTGGATGCCCCATGGCCGGTGCACCATGTACGTCTCGCCGCCGTCTTGGCGCTGGAGCCCAGGCTGATGACGCCTATGCTGGACGCGCAGGATGCACTGGATTGGCAACGCCTGATTGGCGAAGAAGCCACGCCGCTATCCGGGGCGGTGTTGAGCTTCATACCGCGTGCAAATCAGGCTTGGGGCAGAGCTGTGCGCTTCCTGCGAAGCAGTGGCTACCTGGTTGAAGATCTGGGGGCAGGAACTTGGGCAAAAGGTGCCGAACTGGATATGCCTGCTGCCGAATGGGCCGAAGGGCGCGCCCAGATGATTCTTGCTTTCCTGCATGCACGAGGGCAGAGCTTTGATCGTGTCATTCGCGAGTTGCCTGATGAGATAGGGGGATGGATTGAAACCGCAACCTGACATGTTTCAACAAAAGCTATGCCTCACTCCACCAGCACATATGCATGAGCCGCGTTTATGGGTGAAGCGGCTGGTGATATGGGAAAAGCCTGGAGAGCAGCCCTTGCGGGACGTCCCATTACGTCCAGGCCTGAATATCGTCTGGACGCCAGACGACAACGGTATCGGTCATGGCGGCGGCAAGACCTTGTTCTGCAGGCTACTGCGCTATTGCCTGGGCGAGGACAAGTTTGCTCCCGAAGATCAGCGGGACGGAATCGGTTCGGCGTTTCCCAACGGATGGGTTGGAATGGAGGTCGTGCTGGATGGCACCTGCTGGGCCGTTCTTCGACCATTGGGCATCCGGCGACGGCATTTCGCCGTACCGAATGGCAATCTTGATGAGCTTATTCTCAGCGAAATGCCGACCACGGGCCTGTCTCCGCTGCTGAACTCCATCGAAGATAATCTGCTGACGCCAGGCGTCAGGGACCTGATCGCTGGCAAGAAGCAAGGGCATCAGGCCTGGCAGATTGCCTTGGCGCTGTTGAGCAGGGATCAGGAATGCCGATTCGACCATGTTCTTGAATGGCGATCCTCGCTATCCGACTCGGAATCGCCGGCGCGAGGGCTGAACCGAACCGAGAGACTGGAGACACTGCGAGCCCTATTGAATGCCATCGACCCATCCGAGCAAACGCTCCGCATCGACATCGCGGCCATGAGCGAGTCGAGCCGTAGCCAAGAGCAGGAAATAGGCCATCGCGCCTGGGAAATTCGCAAGCTTAGAAAGCAGCTTCTGGAAGTGCTTGGCGTTACGGACGATGAGCTTTCGCAAGGCACTCTGGGTGTCGAAATCCTGCGTCGGGCGGCGCAGGAGCGCTTGGCAGCAGAAACCAAGTCCGACGGTGCGGGCGCAACCTCGGACCTTGATTCCGTTCGGCAGGCGCACGAAAGCGCCCAAGCGGAAGTGGCAAGAGTCCAGGCCGATATAGGAAGACAAGAGGCTGTGATACCAGCCATCGAGCGCGCGATATCTGCGATCAAGGGCGAATATCCGGCATTGGCCTACTCGCTCAAGGAGGCAGAGAATTATCCTTGTCCCATCTGCGAGGTGCCCATTGACCGCGTGCTGGCGAGCCAATGCGGGTTGTCACATAAGGTTCCAGATCTGGAGGCATGCAAGGCCAGGTTGGAGAACGGTAAAAAAGTGCTCAACGATGAACAGGATCGTCTCGAATCAGCCAACTCCCTACTGAAGCAATTGCGGCCGGAGCTGGCGCTGGCAAAACAGGATGCAACGCGTAAAGAGCAGCACTATCGGAACCTGCTGAAGCTTCGCGAGCAGCGCGATGGGGCGTGGTATGTCGCACGCAAAGCCGTGGACGATGTCGAGCGGCTGGCCTCGCTTCTCGAACAGCAGCAATCTGCTGAAGTCCGCCTCGACAGGCATCAAACCGACATTGAGCAAGCTCGGGAGAGAATCGGGGCGTTGCAAAGTCAGAATGCAACGGCTTTCTCGAAGCTTGCTCAGAAATTCGACCCGATCATCCGGCGCCTGGTCGGACCTGAAGCCAGTGGCGAAATCCGATTGACCGGAAACGGGCTGAGCCTGGTTGTACAAATGGGCGGGGATCGCTCGACATCGGCCATCGACTCGCTGAAAGTTGTGGCCTTCGATCTAGCGACCCTGTGCATGAGCATCGAAGGTGACACGAGGCTCCCGGCTTTCTTGCTTCATGACAGCCCACGTGAAGCCGATCTGGGGCTCGCCCTGTATCACAGCCTGTTTCATCTTGTGCATGAGCTGGAAGAGTTCGGGTCAGCCCCCCTGTTTCAGTACATCGTGACGACGACCACCCCGCCTCCGCAGGAATACGCACAGGCGCCCTGGATCGCTGTACAACTGCGCGGTTCCCCTGCCTCCGAACGTCTCTTGAAACGAGACTTATAAAGGGTGGGCCAAGCATGAACTTCCCCGGATTGCGCCAAGGGTTCAACACATGAATCCCCTACAGCGTGCGCTTATCGAGAAAACCGGCCATGACAACGGCTTCGAACATGTGCTGCCAGCGGTTGGCGATGCCGTGACGCTGGCCTCTGCGCGCCACCGGAGCTATGCGGTGGTGACGCCATTGGCCGGTGATTTAGAGGTGCGGCTCCAGCCCGCCTCGCCTGCGCTGGTGCCGGAGTTGTTGCGCAGCTTCAAGCTCTGGGCAGGAGCCGATGGTGTATTCCGCGTGCCCACCCTGGCTGATCTGGCGACATTGCTGCGCCGTGCGGCCAGCCTGTCGCAGGCGCTGCCAAATCAGGCTGTGCGGGATTACCACACAGCCGTCGCGCAGGTACTGGCGGACTTGCCTGCCGAAAACCGGGGCACAGAGGTCGAACGTCTGGTGCGCCAGCGCGTGGGGCAGGATCGTTATCGCGATGCCTTGCTGAACTACTGGGGCGGTGCCTGTGCGGTAACTGGTGTCACCGTGACCGAGGTGCTTCGCGCCAGTCATGCCAAGCCCTGGGCGGAATGCACAGACGATGCCGAACGGCTGGATGCCTTCAACGGCTTTCTGCTGGTGGCCAACCTCGATGCGCTGTTCGATCGTTTTCTAATCAGCTTTGACGATGCCGGGCATCTGCTGACCAGCGCCCGCCTATCCCCGGACGATCTGCACGGCCTTGGCATCCACCTAGGCATGACGCTGCGCTGGCTGGCCAGCGAACACCGGCATTATTTGCAGTGGCACCGCGAGCGCTTCCTGCTCGGTGCCTGATCGAGGGAGGAGACATGGCCAAGGCCGAAGCAAGCGTTGAGGAGCTGGTATCCATGATCGAGCGCGGCGAGCTGCGCTTGCCGGAACTAAATACGTTTGTTGGGTCAGCAGACTAAACCCGTGGGCTGGCTCCGGTTGTAGGCTAGGTACTCCCTGGACTACCTGCGCTAACTGCCGAGATAGATGGCGGTGATTTGAACCCGCTCGTGTCCCAATTCACGACTGATGGTCTGGCGAGCACGGCTGTCTTCTACGCGCTGCGCTGGACTCAGTCCCTTGACTGACGGTCCACCTGCCGCTGGCGCCGGCCACCCCGTCAGAGTCTCATAGCGGCTCTGGGCGTACTGATGACGTAGCCCGTGCATGTGGCTCAGCCCCGCCGTCTTGCATTGGCCATCGTAGACATGACGCTGCTGGATGTAGGTTTTGTGGGCGGGGATCAATGACCCGGCCCCCGCCAGATGGTGCGCCGCCTGCAGCACCTCGCGTTGTTCTGGCGTCGTGATCGGCACGGTTCGCTCTCGCCCTCCTTTCGTCCACGAGCCTTTCAGGGCGAGATGATCGCCACGGTCGGCATAACTGGGCTGGAACTTGATCGCCTCTTCCCGACGCAACCCGAAGACGGCCTGTAGCTTAAGGCTCATGCGCACGTGGGCATCGGTGACTAGGTCAAGCCCCGATCCCAGTTCCCGGGCCTTGCTGACGTTGGTCACATAGCGGCGCTCCGACACGCCAAGCTGCGTGTTGTCCGCCGGCAGGATGCCAGACTTGCCGATCTTCTCGGCCCACCAGCGCAGATGGGAAAGCCGGTTCTTGAGGGTGCCGGACGACAGGCCTTCGCCTTGCCAGCGATCCAGCAGCGCCTGGACGTGCTTGCCCTTGAGCGACGATGCCTTCATCTGCCGAAAACCGGCCTCGCGCAATTGCCGCGCAGCCAGGGCCAGCGAACGCATGCGGTCGGCCTGTGTGTTGTGGCTGCCGTCGCGGTTGCGCTGGCAAAGCTGCCGCAGGGTATAGGTCAAGTCATCCATCTCCCGATCTCCCAGAAAGCGCCGTCGGTGCTGCGTTGTCCTGAAACTCAATGGTTAGTGTTGGTGCCAGCTCGCTAGGCGAGATCCCGTGAGGGCAAGGGCATGGTGTTCAGGAAACACCAGAGCCTCGGATGAGGCGTCCGTCTTGCTTCCTGCTGGAAGGCCGGACGGAGGTCGTGCGGGATGAACAGGCTGTAAGCGTCGATGAGTCCTCCGGTGAAGTGAGTGGGGTAAGGAAAGCGGCGGCGATCTGTGCATTGCGCACAGGCCATGGCTGCTAGGGACAGTGCGCCGAGGGCGCGGGAAGGGATGAATGCGGGCCGATGAAGAAGGCTCCGCCCCATGGATAGGGGCCGGTATGCAGCAGGAGCCTGGGCATACCTGGGTGGGTTCCGCCCTGATGGGCCAGCACTTGCAGGAACCTGTGCTGTTGGGGTGCCGATGTACGAAGCCCATCGGTCTTGGCAACTGCCCGGTCAGTGTAGGGCGGGCATCATCATGTATGCCGCATGCAATAGGATCTGGCTTTCGCCCATATTGTTGGCGGTGTGGGCAGGGCCGTCACTGCGGCGTGCAGTGACGGCCCATCTCCTGGCATCCAAGCCGTGCAATGGGTAAGGGCGCTGCGGCAGATGCGTACATATCTCCTGCCTACGGCACTGACGCGGCCTTCGGCCTTGTCGGCTGCCTGTGCAGAGGCGGCATGGTAGCCATGCCACTCCTGCACAGGCAGCTTGCGTGCAAGGCTGATCTGGCGGCATCTGGAAAAGCGACTCGGCATTGGGGCCGTGTTCGCGCGTAGTGGGGGTCAATGGCGGGCGCGCAAGCCGCAGCGGAGCGCAGCCGCAGGCGAGCACCGAACGGGTGAGCACCCGGTGCAGCGCACCATTGACGCCCATGCAGCGCAGCAGCCTTTCGGCAGGGTGCAGGGATGCTCTATCCCCTGCACCCTTGCCCTTCGGCGAGAACGGAGTTCCAAGAGGCAGCGCCTCTTGGTCAAGGCCGCAGGCCGCGAAGCCAGAGCGCGCTATGCTGGCATCGTCATCCGGGCTGATCTATGATCCTGACACCCCCTTGGGGTACAACTGGGGGTACTTCCAGCGATTCCCGCGAGGGCCATGGCGCGCTTTCCCCGCGAAACTCAGTGCTCATGGACCTTTGCCGACCGATCAACGTTTAAACGTGTAATCCCCTTCCCGTCCCAGGAAAGCCCCGGCCAAGCGCCGGGGCTTTTCGTTCCTGCCCCTCCCCATCGCCCTCTCTCCGGCGATCCGCCCCCTTCCGTCTAAACGATTGAAAGATCAGAAAATTATCTAGGCCCAGGGGTTGACAGCCCCGCCCAAGATACGGAAAATGCGCGCCACTCGGCTACATAGCTCAGTCGGTTAGAGCGCAGCATTCATAATGCTGATGTCCCAGGTTCAAGTCCCGGTGTAGCCACCATATTTTTCAAGGGGTTAGCGCAAGCTAACCCCTTTTCTTTTGCCTGTGGTGACTACAAAGTGACTACAGCGTGTCTACCTCTTCCCTCACCCCTGCCTCTGCCCTACCCTTCGGTCATCAGCCAGTAGAGACAAGGGACATGTTCAGCGAACTCGGCTTTTCTAACTTTGATGTACTTCTTCCCATTGCCTGCACTATCGGCGCCATATTCGGCAGTCTGGCTCAGACAATCATCGCAAACTACAACCTGAATAGTCTTCCTCGTAAGGAAGGTGAAATGAAGTCCGCCTCTCCCCAGCTACAAGAAATGCGCTCAGCGTGGCTATTCTTGCGACTTTTCGTTGGGGGCGTATTGGGTTTCGTTGTTGGGCTGTACTTCGTTGGAGCGCTACAAGAGACACCAGCAGTTTTTGCAAAGATATGGGCTCTATCCTTCGTTGTGGGTTATGCCGCTCCGAAGATTTGGGTCGTTCAGGAGCGAAACCTCCTCAACCGTATTGATAGCTCCCTGGACCAGCCTGAAAAGGCTTCTACTGGTGTACCTGACTAGCGAAGTGCTTTATCTGATACAGCGGGGACAGGCTCATAGCCGAGGCCAAATGCTCCGGCGATAGGTGCGCATACCGCATAGTCATGGTGATCGACGAATGCCCGAGGATCCGCTGTAGGGTCAGGATGTCCCCTCCCCCCATCATGTAGTGGCTGGCGAAGGTATGGCGGAGAATGTGGGTCATCTGGCCCGGCGTCTGGAACCCGCAACGCTGATAGGCGCAGCGGAACGCGGCGCGGCAAGACATGAACAGGCGGCCAGATCCAGGCATGCCCACCTTGAATATCAACCTCTCCAACTCGTCCGGGATCGGCACTGATCGGCTCTGCCGATTCTTGATCCGGTGATAGTGCACCTTGCCGCCATGCACAGCGCCCCGTGTCAGGCTTTCCGCCTCTTCCCAGCGGGCTCCCGTGGCGAGACACAACAGCGCGACCGGATAGGTATGGTTGTTCGTGCTGGCCTTGCACTCTTCCAACAATCGAGCGACCTGATCCAGGGACAGAAACGTCAGTTCGACCTGATCCGTCTTGATTTGCCGGACCTTGCCCAGCGGGTTTTCCTTGTGCCAGGAGCCCAGGCGAATCAGTTCAGAGAAGACCGCCGACAAGTAGCGTTGCTCGTGATTGACCGTCTCAGGCTTCACCTCGGTCAAGCGACGTTGCCGGTAGCGTGCCCACGCCAACGAATCGAACTCGAATGCCAGAGGGTTCCCTAACCGCTTCGCCAGCGCCTCGCAGCGCGCCAAGCGTTGCTTGCCGTCCTTCAAGGTGCAGCCATGGAGGTCATACCAGACCTTCACCAGATCGGAGAGACGGTCATCCAGCGGTCGGCCCGTCTCGCCCTTCACGGCAAAAAAATCCTGCTCATAGCGAATCGCGGCAGACTTGGTGGCGAAGCCTTTCTTGCGAATCCTGCGCCCGGAACGACCATTCTCATAGAAGTCAGCCGTCCACGTCTTGCCGTCCTTGCGTACCGTCATATCGCATATCCCTTGCGCAGATAGCGATCACACATGAGCTTGTGTATATGCCTTTCCAGATCGCGACGAGTCCAACCCTTGGCGAGATAGTGGTCTTCGATAACGTGCCAGAACTCCAATTTGCGGGCGGACTCAATAGCCTTTTTTGCCGGGACACGCTCCCGCGCGATCAGGCTCACGAACTGGCCGAGAAACATCTCGCAGTTACGTCCACTGAAACCCTTGGCAGTCTTGTAATAGCGCCGATACTCGGTGCGCTCAATCAGCGGATCGCACTCGACTTGGACGCGAGCATCCTGGCTGATCAGGCTCCAGAAGGCGTCATACATGCCCTCCCGAGAGAGCACACGGAATGCCTCGCAGGCATAGTTCCACAGCCCCTGTAGGTGCGGGCAAAGGCCCTCGTAGGTGCGGCAGCCGATGACCTCTCCCGAGGCCATACGTGAGCCTTCGGAGAACTGCTGGACGATGGAGTGGTGATAGCGAAACTCGATCCGCCACACCGTTTCCAGGGGGTTATAGGCCGGGTCGCCATCGCCGAACGGATCCCCGTTCAGGGTCGCCCACACGCTTTCCCAATAGTCGAGCTTGTCGGTGGCCCGAGCCTGGAGGGTCTTGTTATAGATCGACAGTTGCAGGCCGTTGGCCGAGCCGAACATGTACGTCTCGCCACGCCCGTAGACCGAGGCGTTGC